>NZ_PTFE01000171.1:0-9199 GCF_002936975.1 Bradyrhizobium sp. AC87j1 | reverse complement strand
AGGGCGCAGCCGAACAGGTTGCGGGCGATCCAGGGGGCGGGGGCCGGGAGGTCGTCGACCCTGAAGGCGACGAAATGGGGCTGGGTCTGAAAGCCATGGCGCAGGTAGAGCATGCTATCGCGCTGCTCCTGCGTGAGCTTGGCCCAGTAGTCGTCCTCATAGGTCCGCTGCGCGACGATGCCGCGCGGACGGGAGGGCAGCAGCTCGCGCAGCGCCAGCACCTGGTCGGGATCGAACGACATGCCGACGGCGGGGCCGTCATAGGACGCCAGCACCTCGGCCATCCGCTTCACCAGCTGGCGGTCGCCGCCAAAATGGCTCTTCACCTCGATCACCAGGGGCACGCGGCCGGCGACCAAGGAGCAGAGGTCGGACAGCGACATCATCTGCTCGTCGGTGTCCTTGAATGTGACGGCCTTCAGCTCCGCGGCGGTCTTCGACACGACCTCGCCGGTGGCCTCGGTGAGGCGGCCGAGCGCATGGTCGTGATGCACCATGGCCTCGCCGTCAGCCGAGAGCTGGATGTCCACCTCGATCGCGAAATTGCCTGCGATCGCAGCCTGCACCGCGCCCGGCATGTTCTCGACAATGCCGCGGGAAATGTCGTGCAGGCCGCGATGGGCGACCGGCCGGGCTGTCAGCCAATCAGGAGCGCGCATTGTCCGTCAGGCGACCTCGAACACGCCTTCGACCTCGACCGCCGCGTCTGCCGGCAACGAGGCGACGCCGACGGTGGTGCGGGCATGGCGGCCCTTGTCACCGAAGGCGGCGACCATCAGGTCGGAGGCGCCGTTCAGCACCTTCGGCCCGTCCAGGAAGTCGGGGGCCGAGTTGATGAAGCCACCGAGGCGCACCACGCGCACCACCTTGTCGAGGTCGCCGAGCGCCGCCTTGACCTGGGCCAGCAGATTGACCGCGCAGCCGCGGGCGGCCGCCGCGCCGTCTTCGATCGAGACGCCGGCGCCCAGCTTGCCCTTGGCGATCAGCTTGCCGGCGGGGTCGAAGCAGACCTGGCCGGAGACGAACAGCAAATTACCAGTGCGCACGAACGGGACGTAATTGGCCACGGGGGTGGGGGCCTCGTGCAGCTTGATGCCCTGTTCCGCCAGCTTTTGCTCGACCGTGCCCGCCATGTTCGACCTCGTTGTCCAGAAATTTCATTCGCCCCGGCGCATCCGTGGGAGGCCGGCCGCGCCCTGTTTCGCCCATCGTGCCGCCACATGCAAGCAACCGGCACGAAGCGCCTTTTGCCGAGGCGAGGCCGCAGGTTCAACGGCAGGGCCGCAACTTTACGTGAAACGGCCTCAGTTGCGACGCAATGGAACGGTCATTAAAATGTCGAATCTGCGCATCCCAAGGACGCGTCCCCAAGGAACAGACATGGTGCACCTTTTCCGGACTTCGCTCGGTGTAATGGCGCTCGCGGCGGCCAGTTTCGGACTTGGCGATTTAGGCCTTGGCGACGCCGCGCAGGCCGCCAGCGGCCCGTTCCTCGCGCACCAGGCGCTTTACGACCTGAGCTTGGTGAAATCGCGCTCCAATTCGGTCAATAGCGCGCGCGGGCGCATCCTCTACAACTTCACCGGAAGCTCGTGCGAGGGCTACACGTCCGAATTCCGCCAAGTGTCCGAGCTCGACAGCGGCGAGGGCAAGGTCACGCTCAGCGACCTCCGCTCCAACTCCTGGGAAGACGCCGGGGGGAAAAGCTACCGCTTCAAGATCGAGACCCGCATGAACGAGGCCGATGCCGGCCGCGTTGACGGCTCGGCCGAGCGCGACGGCGACCACATCAACGTCAAGCTGAAGCTGCCGGCGCCGAAGAATTTCACCCTCGACGGCAAGATCGTATTCCCGACCGAGCAGATCCAGCGGATCATCGCCGCCGCCAAGGACGGCAAGCCGCTGCTCGAGCTCTCCGTCTATGACGGCTCCGACGACGGCCAGAAGGTCTACAACACGCTGACCGTGATCGGCCAGCCGATCCCCGCCGACCGCGCCGCCGCGCCGGATCCGTCGACCTCCGACGAGCACATGAAATCGCTCAAGCGCTGGCCCGTCACGGTCAGCTATTTCGACCGCGAGGCCCAGCAGAAAGAGGGCGAGCAGACGCCGGTCTATGCGATGGCGTTCGAGCTCTACGAAAACGGCGTCTCGCGCCAGCTCGTGCTCGATTACAACGACTTTGTCATTTCCGGCGCGATGGGCAAGTTCGACGTCAAGGACAGCAAGCCCTGTAATTGAGGGATTGTTGCTACAGCTGCGTACCGCGCACTCCACACCATCACCGTCACCCTGAGGTGGCCGCTTCTTCAGCGGCCCTCGAAGGGCGACGGCCCGGCCGTATCAGCGGGGCCGTGCATCCTTCGAGGCTTCCCATACGCCGCTTCGCGTCGCATGGCGCGCACCTCAGCAAGGATGAGGGTGCACGAGTGTTGCGCGTCGCATCTAGCTCTTGTCATGATCTCCAGCTACGCTCTCTCCCAATCAAAAACCCCAGGGAGGCTAACCCATGCCCAAGCTCGATCATCTCCGTCCCAGCGGCCTGCATCTCAATCCCGCCTATTCCCACGTCGTCACCGCCACCGGCGCGCGCACCATCTACATTTCGGGACAGGTCTCGACCGATGAGGAGGGGCGGATCGTCGGCGAGGGCGATATCGCCGCGCAGACCACGCAGGTGATGCAAAATCTCGGGCACGCCCTGAAAGCGGCCGGTGCGAGTTATTCCAACATCGTGAAGATCACGACCTTCGTCGTGAACTACAAGCCGGAGCTGCGCCCCATCATCGGCAAGGCCCGCTCGGCCTTCTTCGAAGGCATGGAGCCGCCGGCCTCGACCCTGGTCGGCGTCTCCGCGCTCGCCGCGCCGGAATGGCTGATCGAGATCGAGGCGATCGCCGTCGCGGATTGATTTTCGTAGTTGCGTAGGATGGGTAGAGCGCAGCGAAACCCATCGTCCTGTCGCCCGGAATGACCTTGATGGGTTTCGCTGCGCTCTACCCATCCTACTTTGCTGCGGACATAGCTTGAAGAACAGCCATTGCTTCGTCGGCCCTGTCGGCGGGCACGAAGAGATGGTCGTGATGGAAGGCGGAGACCGCATTCACGCTGATGCCGGCTTCAGCGAGACGGGCCGTGATCGCGGCCAGGAAGCCCACCGCGTCGAGTGCCGAGTGAATCGTCAGGGTGATCAGGCGTGAGGGGAACGCGTAGCGCAGCCCCGCCGCTTCGGCCTCTTCGCGAGAGATCACCAGCGTCGTGCCTTCCTGCTCGCGAAATGTCAGCAGCGGATTGAGCCCTGCGGGCACGGACTCGTTCTGCGGTATCGCGCAGAACACGAAGGTGCCGTTCAGCATCTCCGGCTTCATGTTGCTCAGCAGCGCGTCGAGATCGCGTTCCCCTGTCACGGGCCAACCCCTGAAGCCTTGGCCAACATACCTTTGTATATCTCCTCTAATCCTTCTCATACGCCGACCTTACGCTGGTACAATTGAGCGACGGCGGGAGATTCTTACAATTTGAGTCCACTCGGGTCACTGCGAGGAAGCTCAAATGAACGTCGTCATTCGAAAGCTCAACGGCTTGTGGCACCTCATCATCGGGTCTTGTCAGATCCGAACCCCGTTCTTGGAGACTCAGGATCGGCAGCTGGTCGTTCAGTATGCCCGCCGCGTCTATCCGGGTGCACGGATATTCGAACGCGACTAAGTTGAGCAGGACTCGGTCACTCCTGCGCCTTCTCCGGTCCGTCATATGCGATGCCGCGGATCACCGCGGCGCTGCCGAACTTCTTGCGCAGGCTGTCCACCGCGCGCTCGGCGTGGGCGGCGCGGCGGTCGAGCATGTCGGTGTCGTCGGCGGGCGAGCCCTCGCGCAAAGCGCTGACGCCGGCGCCCATCAGGCGGAAGGCGGTGCCGTCGATCTCCTTGGCCAGCATCTCGCGGCAGATCGCAAAGATCTTTGCGGCGAGCTGGGTCGGGGCCGCGATCGACTGCGAGCGCGTGCGCTGGCGGAAATCTGCGGTCTTCAGCTTCAGCGTGACGGTCGAGCCGGCGAGCTCGCTGCTCTTGAGCCGCGACGAGGTCTTCTCGCACAGCCGCCACAGGATCTTCTCCAGCGTCGCGAAATCGCGGATGTCGGTCTCGAAGGTGGTCTCGCTCGATATCGTCTTGGCGCCCCGGTCAGGCTCGACGCGGCGGTCGTCGATGCCGCGTGCGAGCCGCCACAGCCGGCGGCCGTCGCTCGGAAACTGCCGCATCATCTCGATCTCGTCGGCCTTCTGCAGGTCGGCGATGATGCGGAAGCCGCGCTGCACCAGCCGCTCCTGCGTGGCAGGTCCGACGCCGAAGATGAAGCCGACGGGTTTCTCGGCCAGCATCGATCGCGCTTCCTCCTGGTCGAGCGCGGCGAAGCCCCGCGGCTTGTCGAGGTCGGAGGCGATCTTGGCCAAGAACTTGTTGCAGGACAGGCCAACCGAGACGGAGATGCCGATGTCCCGCTCGACGTCGCGGGCAAAGCGCGCCAGCACCTTTGCCGGGATCATGCCGTGCACCCGTTCGGTGCCGGAGAGATCGAGGAAGGCCTCGTCGATCGAGAGCGGCTCGACCAGCGGCGTCAGGGCCTGCATGGCCTGGCGCACCTCGCGGCCGACGCGGACATATTTGGCCATGTCTGGCGGAATCACGGTCGCGTGCGGGCAGGCCTCGAGCGCCTTGAACATCGGCATGGCGGAGCGCACGCCGTAGGTGCGGGCGATGTAGCAGGCGGCCGACACCACGCCGCGTTTTCCTCCGCCAATGATGACCGGCTTGTCGGCAATGTCAGGATTGTCGCGCTTCTCGACCGTCGCATAGAAGGCGTCGCAGTCGATGTGGGCGATGGTCAGGCCCGAGAGCGCGCGGTGGCGGACGAGGCGAGGGGAACCGCAGGCGGAACATCGCCGCATGCCCATGTCCAGGTCGGCCGAACAATCCCGGCAGAAGCAACGAGGCCCGGCCGGGTCGGGAACGGTCACGGCACGTCGCGCTCCCAGGAGGGGTCGCCGAGCGCGTCGCCGAGGACCTGCCGCGCCGCTGCGACGTTGGTCGGATGCAGTTCCGCGGTCAAGGCAAAGGCCTTCACAGTGGCGTCATCGCGCAGCACGAAATCGAGCACGCTGAGCAGGAAATTGGGGTCCGCGGCGGCATTGCGCAGGGTCTCCGGACCGACCCCTGTCTCGGCCAGAAACAGGCCCAGCCGCTCCGGATCGCTCGCAACGAAAGAGAGCGCCTGAATCGCAACGATTTCAGCGACTTCGCGGAGGTTGTGAACAGGCTTTTTCAAGGGGACGGTTTGCCTTTCCGTTAACTTTCGGTCTCTAATTTGGAATCATCATGCCCGAGTCTCGGCCCTGAGTCTTCCGACCCCAGGCAAGCAACTGGAAACCACATCGCAGAAAGTCGACCCTCGGGTTTAACGAAACTCAAGCGAATCTGAGGCTAGTTTGAATCCAGTTTTCGAAGCGCCGGCGAGCGGCGCCTGAGGCGTTACATGTATGGGTCTGCGGACCAATCAGGAGGGCGGGATGGCTAAGACCGTCCTGATCGTGGAAGACAACGAGCTCAACATGAAGCTCTTCCGCGACCTGTTGGAGGCGCACGGCTACCAGACCTCCGGCACCAGCAACGGCTACGAGGCGCTCGACCTCGTTCGCAAGATGCGGCCCGACCTCGTGCTGATGGATATCCAATTGCCGCAGGTCTCCGGCCTCGAGGTGACGCGCTGGATCAAGGACGATCCGGAGCTGCGCGCCATTCCCGTCGTCGCTGTCACGGCATTCGCGATGAAGGGCGACGAAGAGCGCATCCGCGAGGGCGGCTGCGAGGCCTATTTGTCCAAGCCGATCTCGGTCGGCAAATTCATTGAGACGGTCCGGCGTTTTATCGGATAGGAAGTGAGTTCACAGTGTCCGCGCGTATCCTGGTCGTCGATGACGTCCCTGCCAACGTCAAGCTGCTCGAGGCCCGCCTCTCTGCCGAATATTTCGACGTGATGACCGCCTCGAACGGCACCGAGGCGCTGGCGATCTGTCAACGCGCCGAATGCGACATCATCCTGCTCGACGTGATGATGCCCGACATCGACGGCTTTGAAGTTTGCCGCCGCCTCAAGACCGATCCGGCCACGCACCACATTCCTGTCGTCATGGTGACGGCGCTCGACAGTCCCTCCGACCGCAACCGAGGGCTGGAAGCGGGCGCCGATGACTTCCTGACCAAACCCGTCTCCGACGTCGTGCTGATCGCGCGGGTGCGCTCGCTGACGCGGCTGAAGATGATGACCGATGAGCTGCGCATGCGCGCCATCACCTCGCTCGAGATCGGTATGCAGGCGCCCGAGCGCAGCGCCGTAGCCGACACCGGCAAGGGCGGCCGCATCCTGCTGGTCGACGACCGTCCGTCCTCCTACGAGCGGCTGGCGACGATCCTCGCCGCCGAGCACACCATCGACGTCGAGCCGAACCCGACGGAGGCGCTGTTCCACGCCGCCGAGGGTAATTACGATTTGCTGATCGTCTCGCTCGACCTCAACAATTTCGACGGCCTCAGGCTCTGCAGCCAGGCGCGCTCGCTGGAGCGCACGCGCCACGTGCCGATCCTGGCGATCGCCGACCCCGAGAATTCGACGCGGCTGCTCCGCGGCCTCGAGATCGGCGTCAACGACTATCTGCTGCGTCCCATCGACAAGATCGAGCTTCTGGCGCGGGCCCGCACCCAGATCCGCCGCCGCCGCTATACCGATCATCTGCGCGACAACGTGCAGAACTCGATCGAGATGGCGATTACGGACGCGCTCACCGGCCTGCACAATCGCCGCTACATGGAAAGCCACCTCGCAACGCTCGCCGAGCAGGCCGCGACGCGCGGCAAGCCGCTGGCGCTGATGATCCTGGACATCGACTTCTTCAAGTCGATCAACGACAATTACGGCCACGACGCCGGCGACGACGTGCTGCGCGAATTCGCGGTGCGGGTGCGCAAGTCGATCCGCGGCATTGATCTGGCCTGCCGCTACGGCGGCGAGGAGTTCGTCATCGTCATGCCGGAGACCGATCTCCACGTCGCCGGCATGGTCGCCGAGCGCCTGCGTCGCTCGATCGCGGGCGAGCCGTTCGCGATCCACAAAGGGGCGAAGCGCATCGAGGTCACGATCTCGATCGGCCTGACCACGCTGGAGCAGAAGGGCGAGGCGGTCGCCGACGTCCTCAAGCGCGCCGACACCGCGCTCTACCGCGCCAAGCACGACGGCCGTAACCGTGTGGTGTCGCAGGCGGCGTGAGGGCCGGCTGCGCAAAATCGCGAAAACAACCCCATGCACAGTAGCCGACGCCAGCTAAATCAAAGGCTTGCGTGACGGCTTATGCCGATCATGTTGATCCGCGGAATTGGGTCGGCGAGGCGCCGAAGCGGCGACGGAAGGCCTGGTTGAAATACGAGATATCGTTGAAGCCGCAGGCGTAGGCGATCTCGCTCACTTTGAGCCCGCCGTGCTGGCGCGACATCAGCGCCGTTCTTGCATGCTGGAGCCGCAATTCCAGCACGCGCTCGGTGAAGCTCGCTCCGGTCTCGTGCAGGACAGCCTGAATGTAGCGGGGCGACAGTCCGATCTTTTGCGCAAGGCTGCGCGGCGAGAACGCCGGATTGGTGAAATTCGTTCTGATCTCCGCAAGAATCTCGCGCAGCCGCGCTGCGCGCAAGCCCCGCAGGGTGGCAATTTCGGCGGCATCGCGGCTGGCACCCAGCGTGAGCGCGAGAAGATCCAGCACGGTCGTGCCGATGTGCCGGTCCAAATCCGGATCGCTGCCTGCGTCGTTTGGATCGAGCACGCTCTCCAGATAGCGCTTGAGATGACGCAGCGCCGGCTGGCCGGGATCGAGTGGCCTTGCCATCAGATCGTCCGCGCGAGGAACGAGCTGCAGCAGACGGTCGCGGGCGATCGTCACTGTCGCCCATTCCCCGGGTGCCTCAACGACCATCTCGGCGGTCGCGCCGTTGGTCCCGAGGAACGCGCCACCGGCTCCGGCCGCCGCATCCCGGCCGAACTGCGACAGCTGTAGCTGCGCCGTCCCGCGATTGAGCAATAGGCAAAAATCATCGTCAGGGCCGCGTGCGATGGCGCTTTTGGACCGGGCAAACCGTTTGAGCGTTCCATCGAACAGCGTAACGCGCACATCGGAAAACTGCGCGAATTGAAACTGAGCGCGAAAGGCGCAGTCCTCGAAGCGCGAATAGTCGACGCAGCAGGTGAGCGCCTCGAATTGCTCATGCCAATGCCCGAACCGTGCGGCGTCGCCGAGGCGCGCCGGAAGCTGGTCCGAGCTGAAAGTGATCCGGTTCATCCTGACATCGCTCGGTTCGACGGTCCAGATTGCAGGGCGGCAGGCACGACGACAATCGCCTTGCCTGTTTAGCGCGGCAGCCCCGGTTTGAGGACAAGAAATTCCGGGTGCGGCAGACCAATGCGCTCCAGCCCAATTTTGATGCGCCGTAGCGAAACTCGGCGGCGCCCGCGAACAAGGTGACGTCGGCGCGTGGCACGGCGACCGCGGCTATTGCGGCGCGCGTTTGCGTCTCTTCACCGGCTTCTGCGCGCCGCCATCCACATCCACCCCCGCATTCCGCAGCAGGACCTTCGCCGCTTCCTTCGCCGCACGCGCCATCGCCGGATCGCCGCGGACGAGGTCCTGCGCGATCGAGCCGTCGACCAGCAGCACCAGCTGCGTTGCGAGCGCATCCGCATCGGTCACACCGAGCTCGTTCAGGCGGTCGCGAAACCAGAGGCGGCGGCTTTCCTTGAAGGCGACCGCGATCTTTTTCACGGCGCGGTCTGTCGGGCCGAGCTCGGCGACCGCGTTCACGAACGGGCAGCCGCGAAAGTCCTTGGCCGCAAACCGCCGCTCCAGCGAATCGAAGGTGCCGAGGATCTGTTCGGCCGGCGGCTTGTCCGAGGGGGATGCGTGCACGAAGCGGCGCTCGAGGTATGCCGTGATCAGCGCGTCCTTGGACGGGAAGTGGTTGTAGAGCGTGCGCTTGGAGATGCCGATCTCGGCCGCGATGGTGTCGACGCCGATGGCGCGAATGCCCTGCAGATAGAACAGCTTGTCGGCGGTCTGAAGGATCCGCTCTTTCATCGTCTGTGGGGCGGGCGGGGGAGCCATGCG
>NZ_PTFE01000016.1:0-103957 GCF_002936975.1 Bradyrhizobium sp. AC87j1 | reverse complement strand
TCCACGCATTCCATAAGGGCCCGCGACGTGTCGAGGTCGCATCACGAGGCCGGACACACGTCAGCACCCGACCACATGCCTGTTCCGAAGTTATATTTTGCTTGCATTTACTGGGGCGTCCACACACATCGACCTGCAGGACGCCCTTGAAGCCGGCAAGATGGCTGAACAGCCGCTCGGCTTTGCGGTCGGGTGCATAGACGTAGGCGATGCCGGGCGGATCGAGGCCGCCCCAGGGCCTGTCGTCGGCGGCATAGGCCCAGAGCTGGCCGGTCTTGGTGCGCCCTCGGCCGGGATCGAGCACCGGCACCGTCGTCTCGTCAGCGAACAGCTTGGATCTCGCGCGAAGCACGGTGAGAAGGCGCTCATGCAGCGGGCGCAGATGGAAGGCAGCATGCCCAACCCAGTCCGCCAGCGTCGATCGATCGAGAGCGATGCCCTGGCGGGCGTAGATCTGGGCCTGCCGGTAGAGCGGCAGATGATCGGCATATTTGGACACCAGGACCTGGGCGACGGTTGCCTCCGTCGGCAGTCCGCCCTCGATCAGCCGGGCCGGAGCCTCGGCCTGCAGGACGCCATCTTCGCAGGCTCGGCAGGCGTATTTGGGACGTCGGGTGACGACAACGCGGAACTGCGCCGGCACCATGTCCAGCCGCTCGCTCTTGTCTTCGCCGATCTGATGCAGGTCGCCCTTGCAGCAGGGACAGGTCTTGTCGTCGATATCGATGACAACCTCGATCCGCGGCAGATGCGCCGGTAGTGCTCCGCGGTTGACGCGGCGCGTGCGTGCGCGTTCCGCTCGGCCTTCCGGAGCTGTCTCGTCTTGGCTGGCTTCCGTACAGGCTGCAACCTGTTGGACGTCCTCGAGACCGAGCAGCATCTGCTCCTCGGGAAGCGTCTCGGCCTTCCGGCCAAAGCGATGACGCTGCAGCTCCTTGATGATCTGGCGCAGCCGCTCGCTCTCGTGCCGCTCGGCAAGCAGCATTGCCTTCAGCGTCTCGGGATCATCAGGAAGGTTATTGCTCACAGGCAAATCAGAGCATATTCGCGCCCGCCTGACGACGTGCTCGATGCCCCTGATTCACTTCGCCGCAGCGCGGCCCACAATTATCCGGCTTGCGTCGGGACGACCGTCTCCCGCGCTGCGTGGACACGCCGCCAATCGAGCCCTTCGAGCAGCGCCGACAATTCCGCCGCTGACAAACGCATCACGCCATCCTCGATCTTCGGCCAGCGGAAGACGCCTTCCTCGAGCCGCTTGGCGAACAGGCACAAACCCGTACCGTCCCAGAAGATCAGCTTGATCCGGTCCGCGCGCTTGGCTCGGAACACATAAACAGCACCCGAGAACGGATCGGACTTCATGTGCTCGCGCACCAACATAGCAAGCCCCTCCATTCCCTTGCGGAAGTCGACCGGCTTGGTTGCCACCATCACCCGGACAGTTCCGGACGGGCCGATCACCGGCTTGCCTTCAGCGCATGGACGATGGCCGCAATCATCGCCACGTCCGCGCCTCGGCCGACCCGGATAGTGACGCCTTCGGCTTCGATCTCGATGCCCCCGGCGTCGCAATGGCGAGTCCGGACATCCTGCTTGGCCTTGCGTTGCGCTGTCTTGCGCTCATGGCCAGCAACCGCGACTGGCGCCATGGCGTCTACCACCGCCGGTACAAACGGCGGATCGTCAGCCATCGGCGTCGGCGACCGGCGCGCCTGCCGACGCCAAGTGAACACTTGTTGCGGCATCAACCCGTGTCGTCGGGCAATCTCGGAAACGACCGCGCCTGGTACCAGCGTCTCCTCGACGATCCGGGCCTTGTCGTCCTTGGAGAACCAACGACGGCGTCCCGTCTCCGTGATCACTTCCAGCCGGCGCGCCGTCACGTCCGACTTAAGCGTATGGTCAAGCATAGACACAAGCCGATCCCTTCAAAGAGATCGTGAAACTCGCCTATCCGATGTGCCGCGAGAAGGTGGGAGCGGAACGACGCTTACGCATCTTTGCAAGCTGCTTGCTGTTCATCGCGGCGAACCGAGAGCTGGGCTGCAAGCTCGTGAGCAGCCGGGTTCGTCGGCCGCGCAGTCCGCTCGGCAGTCCGGCTCGGCGCGGGAGCTTCCGCCCGACGCCTGGCCACCCCGAGCGCGGAGCTTGGCCTCGTTGGCCAGCAGATGCAAGAACCAGCATCACTATCAACTGTCGGGAACGAGGTTTCGGGGTCGAGATCACCGCTTCCGTTGCATACCGAATGCTGCGCACGCACCGGGCCTGGTGGCGTCGCGAAACTCTCTTGCGGAAGAGATTCAACGTTGCGCCAGTCTACGATTATAGGGGCATCATTCCACGATGTAAGGGTCAGTCCACGATTTAAGGGACGTCAACAACAGCTCACCAGAACGTCCAAGTCCAATACAGCCTCAGCTGCATAATCCTGTCGAAAACTACCAGCTTTGGTAGATCAGTTGTGATCGACAGGCGAGTAGTTTCGTTGCCGCAGCAGGATCGGGTCTAGAGGCACGCCCCGGGTCACAACGGTTGGCGCTTCTCTAGATCTTCGGGCTCGATTTTGATGTGAGTACATGGTGGTGTCATGATCTTGCAGAAGCGATGAGAAGTCGAATTCAAAGGCGTCAGACAACTATGTCAGCAACGCGTTCGAAATCGCCCCGATTCTCAAGGGTATTCGCCGCTGGGTCCTGATCGAATCTCCGACGGAGCGGCCGGATCAGATCAACAAACTGGCTAATGTCGTCGCAGCAGGTTATCGCGACCTGCCGGCCAGCGTCGAGCGCGTTGCGGGGCATGACGGCTGCGACGATCATTTGGTCACCCGCTCTTCTTGGGGGCAGGGCGTACCGGCATTCTGGTGTTGAGCCATCTCGACACAATTCATCCGATGGGATCCATCGAACGGCTACCATTCAAGATCGAGGGCGACCGTGCGTTCGGCCCCGGCATCTACGACATGAAACGCGGTGCCTACCTCGCCTATCACGCATTCCGGCAACTCTGCGCCGATGATGCACGCCCGCCGCTCGGCATCACGCACTCTATGCCTCGGACGAAGAGATCGGCAGCCCAACCTCTCGCGGGCTGATCGAGGCCGAGGGCCGCAAGGCGAAATACATGCTGGCGCAAAGGCGTGGCGCGCTTTGACGTATTCATCAAGCGCGCTTCCGCGCATGCAGGTACGCGCTCCGAGGACGGCCGCAGCGCGATCCGGGAACTCGGCCATGTGATCCGGACGCTGGAGGCGATGAACGATCTCACGCGCGGTATCACCGTCAATGTCGGCGTCGTCCGCGGCGGCACCAGGCCCAACGTGGTCCCGGAACTGGCCTATGCGCAAGTCGACATGCGCGTCCCGACCATGGCCAATGCCGACGAGCTGGTGCCGCAGATTCTCGGCATCAGCTCGCGCACCGAGGGCGTGAGCGTGAATGTATCAGGCGAATTGAACCGTCCGCCATATAAGAAGACCCGTGCCGGTGCCGCACTTTACGCACACGCCAAAAAGCTCGCCGCCGAGCTTGGCTTCGAGCTGCTCGACGCGTTCAGCGGCGGCGGCTCCGATAGCAATTTCACCGCGCCGCATACCGCGACACTTGACGGTCTTGGTGTCGATGGCAAGGGCGCGCATACGCGTTATGAGCAACTCTACATCTCGTCGATTGAACCTCGCGCGCGGCTGCTGTACCGCCTCTGTCAGACGCTGCGGTAATCTCGACGCCAGGCGCAGTCAGTGATCGCGACGCGCGTTTGATGACGGCCGGCGGCACGTTCGCAGGATCGTTCCTCACCCTCCCCGAAGGGCTGCAGGCTGCGCCCCCTCAGGCCGACCTCATCGAAACGTATCGGTCGGATGCCGGATTTGGCATTGCAAGGTCAGCGTAGGATAGAAGTGCCTGAGCTATCCAGTGACGGCAGCGGAGGTCAGGCGGGTAACCCGCTGCAAAGGTAGCGAGCACTTGGTCGCAATATGGCGAAATGTTTCCGACCATGGGCTTATCGGCAGCGACCCTGATCTCAAAAGGAGACGAACTTTGTTGACGCAAATCGCAGCGCTGAATGCGCGCGACACCAAACCGGCCGGCGGCCCGATTCGAGAGCTTGGCCACGTTCACACGCCTGCATAAAAGGGCTTGAATCGGACGTAACGTTAAGTTGTACGGTCTTGAGGTAGGCCTATCTCGGTCTGCCGCCGGGATTGTGAAGGATTGCGAATGTCTCAGCTGGTCAGATCTCCGTTCCCATGGCCGGTCATCCTCAACCCCTGTGCCGGGTCGGTCGGAAGGGCGCTGCAGCCAAGCCCGATTGCGGCGCTATGGCTCGAACGTAGCTTTGAATGGCTCGCCATTCCGGAAGCAAGACTATGTGGCTGTTCTGGACCGGGGGACCAGAGGGCCGGCGAGGTCAGAATTGACCGACGTAGACCTCCATCCGAAACCCCTAAGTGTAGGACGCTGCTTCCCGAATCTGAACCAAGCCCCTCCTCTGGCGCGACACCGCGCCAAGATCAGTTCGCCGAACGGGCTTTCCGCTCTGTCCAAACTGCTTTCCCGTGAAGGCAAGGCATTTCCATCGCGCAAAGGTGCGACAGACGTCGGGCCTGCGCAGGTTCTCAAAGAGCCTGAGCTGCAATTGTCGCTCCGCGTGACCAGCGCGGCATCGGATGATATTGCTTGGCATTATGGAGCAGCAAGTTGAAAGAGCCCGACGGCCTCAAGAAGGTCCTGTTGATCGACCATATTGAAGGCCAATGCCGTTGCATCATCGGCTTCAAAGATGGAGATGCCAGAGAGGCCTATATGTGCGGCGAGCCTGTATACCAAAGACGCGGCAAGAAACTGTCTTCCTGGTGTATCTATCACTACGGACAGATGCACACGACCGCTCCCCAGCAGAACAGAGTGAGTGATCAATCGCCCGAGATCCCTCAAGCAATATCGATTGTTCGCAACCCAAGAGAACCATGAGAAACCGGGTCCTTCCAAGGCCGTGTGATCAGCCTGTACAAGAGCCAACCGAGACATGTGATCGGGGCCTCGCCAAGCAATTCCGGGTTGCGGCGGAAGCAACTCGCGGCAAACGTATTATGCGGGCGTGAGGCGCATGAATAGCGAGTTTGAGCTCTGCAGCCTGACGAGGGAAACGCTACCTATGCTCGCGACACAACTGCTATCCATTTCGAAGGGCAGGCTCTCAGCTACGTCAGCCTCAACGGACAGACTGAGCGGATCGCTCGCCTTCAAGAGCCAGCTCGGCGTCCAGAGGGGAGACCGGATCCCGATCCTCAGCTTCAGCACGCCGAATTTTCTGGGGATGCAATGGTCGATGCGAAAGCACCGACCTATCCTCTCTCGGAGCAGGACGGCGCCAAATCGAGCCTCACTCAGTGCCTCACCACGGCAGAGCAAGTTCAGCATTGTTGCATCACGATCCCTGTCTGATCGCGTCCAAATGCCCGGAGGTCGCGGATGCCGCGGATCCTGATCATGAATGCCGGTACAGCTCAAATGTCGGGCGCCGATCTGACACCAGCTCAACTTTCGCTGGCCGCCAACTCGGCATACCGTTCAGCGTGGTTTGCTCATGAGGGTGACCTGATAGTCTCCCCAGTAGTCATCCCGGCGGATCTGCTATCCTTCATTGGCGCGACGCTCGATTTCGACGCATCGAGTCTCTGTCTGCTTGTACCTCAAGGCGGCAGCCAATCGCCGGTCCTTGATGATTGCACACTCCTTTCCAAGACTGTTGTTGAGCGAATCAACAGACATATTCGTCAGAGATCAACCTGGCGATTATATCCCTGCTACTCTACTGAAGGCGTCGCACGCCTGGCGGCCATGCTGGGCATACCGCAGACCGGCGACGACTTCGCTCTGCAGCGAGGGCCTGATCTGTTGAACCGCAAGAGCCACTTCCGTCAATTGGCGACAAGCGTCGCACTTCCGCTGCCCAATGGATCTGTCACGACGGACTCGAACGAACTATTCAGAGCGGTCACTTCCCTCAGAACCGAGACCGGGAGCGTCATTGTAAAGCTGGACAATGGAGCCGGTGGAGTCGGAAATGTTATCCTGACCGGCAATGAAAGCGATCCACTACCTGGGGCAAGAGATACCCGATGGATTCCATGGCCGTCGTTTGATCCTGACGCGCTTTGGTCTGAGATGACAACGGCATCGTGTAAGACGCTGGTCGTGGAGTCGTACCACCTCGCCAAGTCTTTGTTCTATCTCGAGTATGAAATCGAGGATGATGGTTCAATTGTTTTCACGAACAGTGGAAACATACGTTTGCGCAAAAGCACGGATCGATCCGAAAGAACTCTGATCTGGACAGGACTTGAGCTTCCAAGCGACCTGGGGAACGAGCAATGGTTGACTGCCCAGGCGCATGCCTACCGATTTGTGACGCTCGCGCGAAACCTGGGATATCGCGGAATGATCAACATTGACGCCATCTTCGCTGATGACGGACGGTTGCTGTTTAATGAAGCGAACGGCCGCTGGGGTGGCGGCTCGGTGTTACACAGCATTGCCGTTCGGCTGCTGGGCTTCGACTATTCCGGCTGCAACGTTATTTTATCCGTTAGAAATGTTCGATCAGGATCCCTCCAAACAGCGCATGATCGTTTTGTCAAGGAAGGATTTCTGTTCAACCGCGCACGCAAGGAAGGAGTGATCCCGCTTGCCGCCGATCAAGAGGCCGGCACGGTGGAGTGCCTTGTGATTGCGCGCAATAGGCCCGCGGCCCGCGATCTGCAGCACCAGCTACTGCGGATGGTTTGATTGAGTATCCCAGCGACCACATCTTCAACCGCTGAATTCATCTGAACTTGTCCGTGCTTTCAATCGCGCGCGGTACCTGACGAAGCGACGCGAATGTTTGCCTCGTCTAGCTCGAGCTCTGTCAGCCCCAATTCCGACCATCCTTAAGTCGCCCCTGGAGTGTTGGCGAATCGGCGATGAGGTGCCCGAGGTGAAGCGGCTCATTGTCTGGCCGCTTGCCCCGCGCCAATCGTCCAATCAGCGCTAGCGTCGCGTCTACCACGTAGAACCCGCAATCATGGCCGTTCTGCTGCCGGGCCAGCGGGCCGCTTGCAGACGGACGCCCAGACGTGCTGCGAGCTGTTCTGCAACGGTACTGTTGGAAGACCCGACGGAGGCATAGTGATAGGCAACCGGCGCGGTAGGCACGCGTCAACCAACAGAAGGACCAGTGGGCGCCGCCGCCAGTAACGCCAGCATCGTTCACAGGCACGAACAGGAAATCGGCGGTGCCGTTACCATCCTGATCATGACGATCTGCTGGAAGGTTTGTACGCGGTCGCTCTGGCTCGGGATCAAGCGCAGCAACTCGGCTTGCGCAGGTTGAACGAATCGGGTCGGGGCGGCGAGATCCGGCTCGATCCGTTGCAACTCTTCTTCCACATGCACATCGCCGTGGCAGCTTTTGCGAAAGACAGTCTGAGCACAAGATGGCAAAGCTACCACCCTTTCTTGAAAGCTCACCCCGTTACCAAATTCACTGGGAAGCGATTTCAGCCACCCCACCTCATACGTCAGCGGTCGAGCTTTCAATGATCCGGCGGTTCGCGCCGCTTCGTTTTGAACAGAAGTAGACCAGCGATCGGCGCTCGCCGGACAGCACAGGCTTCACCTCGTGCCGGAGCTTACATGTGGTGACAAGCACGGCGCCAAATGGCGGTCGGAATACCTGGTGTTCGTACCGGGTTGGATATACCACGAACTCACCCCCGTCGAAGTCCCTCGCCAGCTGTACAATCACCGAGTACTCGAAATCCGGGTCGCTCGCAGCATCCAGATGAATGCCAACAAAAGAACCAGGAGGCATCCGATGCATTTGGCATCGGCGAACCACGTAATCTGACGTGGCTCCCAAAATCTTTCTTAGCGCGAAGCTTCGGTCCTTCCTTTCAAGTAGTTTCATGATCTGCCCTGGAGCTGCACCATTCGCGTCGCTAGGAGCGCGGCCGGGCGGGTCGACCCTCACGCGTTTGACGAAAACATTGTGGGAGTCGCCGGCATCTCCCTCCCTCACTTCTTCTTCAGGAATCTCAGCCTGCAGCTGTTCGATCATGGCCAAGTCATCTTGGGTGAACAATATCTCGGGGCCGATCACGACCGTCCCCTTCACCAACAGCTCAATGCGGTACTTTGTCAAAGCTTCTTCTGAAAGCAGACGGGATTTCTGATTCATTGCGCGCGCCATTCGAGTTCACTCCAGGGTTTTATCTTCAACGCATGGCTCCAGATCCTGGTGCATCAAGCGGAATGCTTGGTCCCAATGCTCGCCATCGAACTCGCTTATTGTTATGCGTTCGATGGTCCTGTTATCCAGGCATCGAATGTTTACGCTGAATCCGGAGGGGTTCGACCGCGGCGTATAGAATGGCTTTACACCACAAACCCGGCAAAACGTGTGCCGAGCGATGTTCTTGTTGAACTGATACGCCGTGAGAAATTCTTCGCCGCACTCAATGCCGAGCTTATTGCCAGGTACGAGCAAGTGCAGAAATCCAGACATTTGGCAGATTGAGCAATTGCATCGAACTGCAGAGAGCTCTCGCGGTGCTTTGACGTAGAACTTGACAGAACCACAATGACAACGGCCACGGTGTTCGATCTCCGAGTGATCATCTCCCTTAAGTGAGACAATTCGGAGCATATCGCGGCACCAATGCACGCTGATCCGATAGGCTCGATCGAATTCACTCAAAAAGCGTTCATTGCGGTGAGCCGGGACAAGTTCGCCAATAAGCCGGCTTGTCATTTCTGCGTGATACTTCTCCGCGGGATCTTCTCCGCCGACATGGCTGCGGAAGTATTCAAGATCGTCAGGCCGCGCCTTGAAGGTTTTGACCAAAGTGGTCCATAGCGACTGGATCATGTCGGCAGCATGTAGCTCAAAAGCGACCATGTAGGCGCAACGCACCAAGGGATCTTTCGATGACAATCCGGTATAGAGAGAATGCAGGTACCGCTTCGTCGTGGCGCTGTAGTTAGGTCGTATTGCTCTGCCGAGTAGTTGCGACGCATCCTTTCTAAAAAGATTGGAGTGGAAGTTCTCAGTTACCAGAATATCGGGTAGCGCCGCCTTGCCGCCCTGGAGAATTTGGCCATAACCGCCCGTCTCATCCCAACAGATGAAATTTCCGACCACGCTAGTCAGCTCAATGTCCCTCGCAAGATCGCGATTGTGATTCATTGCATCGAATATGAGATCCCGTTGCGACCCCGCCTGCAGGTATGGGAAGGCCTGTGACATCGCCAGATATTCAGGGAGCAGGCTTGCGACCTGGTCCTCGGACATCTCCACAGCGAATGGGTGCGGGCCGAACAGGGCTCGCGCTTGCTCGGTCAAATACTCGCAGCATATCTGCGGAGGCTGATCGGGAGTAAATCGAGACGGTTGAGATGTCATTTGACCCCTGGAGATGAGGAGAGAATGGTCCTTGGCGGAGCAACTTCGCATCCGGGCCAACTATTGGCTGCCGCGAGTTCGTTGGTTTTCGATGGGCTTGTGATCGCGTTCACCATCCAGGCGCAATTCCTGGTGGCCACCTTTCGCGGTGGCAGACAGCGGCATGCTCAGTCCTGCTCACGCCCATCGAAGGGAACGTGTAGATCAACTGAGCGGCGGCGAGCCAGACGGATTTCGGTGCACGAAAAGTCCGACGCCGCGAATTCTCGGCAGGGCCAGCATTCGCTTGCAGATTCATGGTGAGATATTGCGCCGCGCAGGCTCTCGCGGTCGCTGCTCCTGCAAGTTGATCGAAACGCTATGAGCTTCGTATAGCATTGCAAGGATTATCCGCATCTACCTGGCTCTTAGGGTCTCGGCGGCAAGCCGCGCGTAATGCCGGCTGCTGGCCGGCACGAGCTTCTCAAAGAGACCGCCGCTATGTTTCACGTTCGCGAGCGCCACCACGCTGTCTTCTTGCACGTTTACAGCAATCACCGTGCCAACTCGTGCATTCGCTCCACAGCCTGAATACATTGGCATAACGCTCGCGACCGACTCGTCATTGCAGTGTACTAGACCTGACAGCACTTGCACGGCCGTCGGACACCAGACGGCGATGGGCCAGCCGCCACTCACAACGGGTATAGGGCTTTTGAATCGCGGAGATTGGTCCAAAGGTACCACATAGGTGGGCTTCGCGCCCTGGACAGCGCTTTTGGCGTTCGTGCGCCAGCATGGTGATCCCGATCGCTGACGTAATCCGTCTTCGCTCGTGACAACTACGCGAGAAGCGGTCGCCTCAACGCCGTCGAACATGACCATATAGTGGGATCTGGAGGCATGCGCAGCCCTTTGTCGATGCGCCTGACAATCGCGGTTAACTCCGGGCATCGATCGAGGCCAGAACGTGGTCTACGGAACATGCGGTCCCAGGTGATCGCGAGCAATCGAAGAACGCCATGGACCAGAATGCGAAGGTCGCCGGCTGAGATTCCTACCTACATCTTTGCGCGCTCACTGGACGCGTGTGCCTCATGGTGTTGAGACATCCTCGGACCGTTACGATGAGGACTCTCCAGATCAAACGTCGCGGACAAGTGCCGCAAGATCGGCTTCGAGCTTCGGTTGGTGCTTGAAAATTGCGTCTATCAACGCCGGCGCCGGTTGTTCGGCTGCCTCGACCAGCTCCGCCTTCTCAGCCCGCGCAGAGGGAGCGAACACTCGCTTGACGACGGTCGGCGATCCCTTGAGTCCGCATTTGGAGACGTCTTCGATACCGGCATCGTTTGCGCTCCATTTCACGATTTGGGCACGCGCGGCACGCAAGGCATCCTCCATCGCGCCGCGCCGAATCTGATTCGTTGCCTCCAGCATGGTGATGAGACAGGGTAGCCTCGTGTGCAGCACCTGGACACCGCCTTCGGAGCGTCGTTCCGCTTCAATTGTATGGGCGGCGAGATCTAAGGATCTGACTTTCGCAACGTAGGTCAGTTGCAATACGCCCAGCCGCTTTGCGATGCCGGGCCCAACCTGCGCCGTATCGCCGTCGATGGTCTGCTTTCCCGTGAAGATGAGGTTTGTCGGGCCATAGTCCTTACCAATTTTTCGAATGGCTGTTGCAAGTGCATACGTTGTGGCCAGGGTGTCGGAGCCCGCAAAGTAGCGATCGGTGAGTAGGACGCCGCGATCGGCGCCATAAGTCAGCGCCTTTCGCAAAGAATCTTCCGCCGATGGCGGCCCCATTGTAAGCACGGTAATTTCGCCGCCGAACCGATCGCGCAGCTCCAGCGCGGCCTCGAGCGCGAACAGGTCATACGGGTTGATGATGGTCGGCACTCCCTGACGCATGATTGTATTGGTGACGGGGTGCACGCGGATCTGCGCTGAGTCCGGAACCTGTTTGATGCAGACGACATTGTGCACGGTGTTGCTCCAAAAGCTGCGACAGCTGCGGAGAGCACAGCAAGTGTTGTACCATCGCGCGCCCTTTTGGAATTGGCTTGCCATCACAGAGGCTTAGACCGGGTGATGCGCCCCTCTAGCCCGCTTGCCGACGAAGGAATGCTAACATAGTCAGGACTGCGACAGCATTCCGCAGGCCACGCCAGCTGAGTGGGGCCAGGACAGCTTGCGACAGATTACCGCCGCCAATCACCAGCGGGTGGCCGACCGGTTGACGTTCAATGAGCATTGCCGCTCACTGTCCGATCTTGATCGACGGATAGGCATGACGCTTTAGATGTTCAGCAGCTGTGCGCGATTGCATGGCCCGCAAGTGACGCTCAGTATGTCATCGCGCGCAAGTCCTCTCTCATCGAACCAGGTAAGCCCGCCTTTCGACAGCAGTCCCGCAATCGGGCGCGGTGCCTTCGCTCGGGGTCAAGTCGCCCCCGAGGGCGGACCCATTTCCATCAGATTGCGATCAGATTGCCCATCGGAGATCGTCCTCGTAAAGCTATTTGGCGGTAGCAGTTCCGCCCGATGTCATCGTTCAGAAACGCTTTATCTCGATTCCATATTTCCTCAGCGCGTAGCCAATCTGGCGCGGCGTTAGTCCGAGCAGGCGCGCTGCTTTTGCCTGCACCCAGCCAGATTTTTCCATGGCCGCAATCACCCGTTCGCGATCGGCCATCTTCGCGCCACTAACGAGAACTGTGCCGGGAGGCCCCAGTGAGGCCAGTTCACCGCCGACAGACTGGACCGGCTGGGTCGTTTGAGCTTGCGGAATGGTGGACTTTGCAGGCACCGCTGCCAGGGGTGCGGGCTGGTCTGGTCTCTCATCTGACGTGCCTTTCCACAGCATCGCAGAAAGGCACTGGCCGTGGCAGCATGCAAAGTCACTTCTCACGATCGATGATCCGGCGCACAGCGTCGCTGTCCGCTCGATGCAGTTCTCGAGTTCGCGGACATTTCCCGGAAAGCCGCAGTTCATCAGTACATCGATCGCACTCGCCTCCAAGGTCAGAGTACGGCCGTTCTCGTTATTGAAATTTCTGAGGAACTCCCTGGCAAGCAGCGGAATATCACTTCGTCTTTCGCGCAGCGGTGGCAACAGTAATGGAACGACACTGATGCGATAGTAGAGGTCTGCGCGGAACTCGCTCCTTGTAACAGCCTCTTCAAGGTTCTTGTTGGTCGCAGCTACCACTCGAACATCGACCTTAATAGTCTGGTTGCTGCCGACGCGCTCGAACTCCTGCTCTTGCAGAACGCGCAGCAACTTCGCCTGGAACGGAGCTGAGATCTCGCCGATCTCGTCAAGAAACAGCGTTCCCTTATCAGCAAGTTCGAAGCGCCCCTTGCGCGAGCTGAACGCACCGGTAAAGGCGCCCTTCTCATGTCCGAATAATTCGGATTCCAGGACGGTCTCAGGAAGCGCCGCGCAATTCAGCTTAACGAACGGGCGCCTGGCGCGGGACGATGATTCGTGAATGGCCTTGGCTACGAGTTCCTTTCCGGTACCGGATTCGCCACGCAGCAGAACTGTGCTATTAGATCTGGCTACAACCGCAATCTTCTCGAGCAGCCCGCGCAGCGCCGGACTGTCGCCAATGATCCCATGGGCGTGTAGCTTCTTGCGCTCACGAGCGGGTGGCCTAAGCTCTAATACTTGCTTTTGCAGCCGGTCCTTCTCCGCCATCAGTCGTTCGCCATCGCAGCCGAACAAGCGATGTAACTTCACTGTTTGTCCCACCAGGTTAGCGATCATGGCGAGCAGGCGCGCATCGTACTCGAGCCCGAGACTCGACCCATCGTCCCGGATACGGTCGACCGTCAGCGTACCCACGACCTTCGGATCAATACGAATCGGAACCCCGATGAACGACATTGGCATATCCTCAGAGGCGCCGAGCACTTCCCGGTCGGCTGCGCTGAATACCGGCTCGGCGGCCACGTTGTCAGCGACAAGAGGCATGTCCGTTGCGATGATGTGGTCGATTACCTTTCGCGGCAGTCGCATCCGGTAACGTTCGTCGCTGCCTTCGCTCCAGCCGGCGCCCACTGTAATGTCCGGCATGCCGTCGTCGTCGAACAGCGAGACGATGCCGTGTCGCATCTGCACAAACGATTGCAGAAGACCAACAACGTTGGCCAACGTGACTTCGAGCCGACAAGGAGCGGTGAGTAGTTTTGATATTTCGAAGATGCCGGTCAGCGCGCTCTCACGCAACGGCTCCGCCGAGAGCTTACCCTCCGGCTCAGGTTGCGAGGCAGGTCTTTCGCGCGAGGAAGGGATATCCAGCATGAGGCGGTCTCCGTTGTCTTGATCATCCTCCCTGGCACCTTGTCCTGGTTGGCGAGCTTCGTTTTGCATGTCACGCTCGATCTAACGCCAAGTGTTGACGAGATGACATAGAACCGTGACATCTTTTCATGGCACGGCGGTAAACTTACGGTGTGCCTTCATTTCATTTTTACGGATTTCGTGCGCGTCGTCAGCGAAGAACATACGTACCGCTGCTGCAGCTCAAGTCAGCTGTGTCGCCAAGGCCAGCCGATTCACAGATGTTGCCCACCATTGATAGGCACCTCGGCCCCTGTGACATAGCTCGCCGCATCCGAGCACAGGAAAAAGATGACCTTGGCCACTTCATCCGGGGTTCCCACTCTGCGCAGCGGGATACTTGGCACGAGACGCGCTTCTGTGTCGGGCGATAACATGTCAGTCCTGATTTCGCCGGGCGCGATCGCATTCACGCGGATGCCATGCGGCGCATAGTCGTGGGCCATTTCGCGTGTAAGGCTCGCAAGCGCAGCTTTCGACGTGGCATAGGCACTGCCCGCAAACGGGTGCACCCGCGAGCCCGCAATCGAAGTCACATTCACGATCGACCCTGACGCGGCTCTTAGCTCGTCAAACAAACCCTGCGCCAGCAGGATCGGCGCCACCAGATTGAGATGGAACACCCTCATCCAAGTCTCGATTGACGTCGTCAACGACGTCATCCGATCGCCAGCCGGCGTTTTCGGCGAGACACCGGCATTGTTCACGAGCGCGTGCAAAGGTGCACCGGCCAAGCGCTTCTTGACCTCACTTATCGCGCGCGGCAGCATTCGATGATTGCTGAGGTCGATCTCGACATGATCCTCGTTTCCTCCCTGCCAGGGGCATCGCTCGCCGTCGAACGGCTGACGCGCGCAAGAAATGATGCGCCAGCCCGCCTCCGAGAACAGCTTGGCAGTGGCATGACCAATTCCGCGCGATGCTCCGGTGAGCAACATCGCCTTCTGTTCTCCGCCATGAGTACGGGCTTTATCGGCCTGAAAGGGGCAAGCCAAATGTGTTTCGGGCAGCGGGCCTCTGATTAGATCGTCATTTGGCAGATCCAGACCCACGCCCGCCTCCTCTCCTGATGCGCGCCGCACGCGTAGCAGGATTTGGGCCACTGCGATGCATGTAAATCCGCTTGCGTTTTGCGTCCTAATGTCGCGCAAACGGAATGTTTGGCGGCATCAAGACACGGTGCGTGTGCTTTGTGACAGCAATGGCGCATCAGCTAAGTAATGTCGCGAGCACACTCACCTTCGTAAAGACAAGGCTACGAGCCGCGCTCTCTTTCCTGATCGCACAACCAGAAGAGCCGAAAAAGTGGCCAGCCCCTCTCGTCGGGCAACGATCGATCAGGATAGCGGCCGCCGCCAGTAGCCGCTTCAACTCGAAAGCTGACGTTACCAGCTTCGTACGTTAGATTCGCGGACAGCTGATGCCGACTTCATCGCGCCCCGCTCTGCTGTGTCCAGCACTGGCACATCGCCGGGCGGATTGATTCCCGGACCACGACCTGGCGAACTGAATGTTTCTCAGAATAGTGGTTCTCGAGAGCGCCCATTGGCACCAGCGAGTACAGACCGCCAAGACGGAACTCGCCGGCTGAACGGAGACCCCTTTCGGTATGTTCATCCGCGATCGACCACCGATTAGCTTCGAGTTGCGCCCCCCGAGGCGAAGACGAAGACGTGTTACACCTGTTTACCGCGGCGGCCGCACGTAAGCTCATTGTTGTCGACGTCGAGCTTCACCGGAAGGCATTCGTACCCCCCGTCGCTCTGTTCTCCGGTGCAAGTTCGGGACAGAGCATCACCTTGGGCAGACAATTGCCGGCCCGAAAAGATCTGCCAATACTTCTGGATGCAAAAAGCGGCAATCAGATCGATCAGGCGAGCTACGAATTTCATAAAGCCACGAGCTCTTGCGGGGATTCTTCAATCAGGATCAATCGGCTCGGATCGCTCAAATCGAATTCCATCACGCGTGGGGCAAAGAGACGCGCATAGCGCGTGAAGGCGCTCGTCGGGGGAAAACGGATCACGGTGTCGCAGCGCGCAAGGAGATACATATCGATGAGGGCGGAAAAGCCGCCCTCGGCTCCGAGCGCGGCGTTGTGCAACGGGCCGGCCTGAGGTGCCTGGAACCGTTTTGGGATCGTGAAAACATCAGGAAATATAGTCGAGACCTTCTCAAGGACGAGCGCGCTGTCCGTGCACAGGAAAGCCCTCAGAGGTTTTGCGTGGGGTAACACCCTGGCCTTATCGATGGCATTACAGACCTGTCGCAAGGCGCGCTCCGGGTCAGCCCAATAGGGAGCATGCCCCATAATGTCCTCGCCGTTGCCATGCCGGACATGAATGCCGATTACGCTGTACGGCTCAAAGTGCTCCTGGTAGATAGCATCAATCCGAGCCTGAATTTCAGGTCGTGGCTTGATGCTCCGAAAGATCTGTCGTTCGGCCTCCTGATCGCAGCGCCACATCAGACACGCATCACACACAACCGTGTTAGCGTCACTATCTTTGTGACTTTGGAACAGTCGATCGAGTTCGTCGCGCTCCCGGAAAATCTGCTCGTCCGGGCGATAGACGCAATCGATGGTTGGCTTGTTCCACCATGTCGGGAAGAATGGTCCCGGAAATGAACACTGATTGATCTTGTCGTCGCAAATCACCCGCACGCCACCAATGTCTTGAACCGGTTCGAAGAAGACTGGAAAGGCGTTGATGGATGGCTCATTGAGATAACAAGATCCCCGCCAATCGATGGCTAGCGTCCGTCCTGTCTGCTTTGCAAAACGCCAGGCTGCCGCCAGTGACCACAGGCAGTCGCCGAACCCCGTGCGTCGCCGGGAAACTACGAACCTATCATTCTTCGAACCGCTCTGCATTGCCTCTTCCCGGGCTCTTGGTTGGACAAGAGACGTCATTGCAGACATCTCACGTATCATCTTGTCCGACGTCACGGTCTGACATCGCGGTGCCGGCGAGCTGCGTCGGTAGAACTTCATAGCAGCGCTATCCGTGATGGGCAGCGTTCTCGCAACAATTTCCGTCTTTTCTCGAGCGGTGTTGCGTCGACGTGCCCAATTTCAATCGGAGGCCCGATGCACCCCCGTGCGTCGGATGGCCTCGCCTCTTCACATGCAGGCATCGGCATGGCCATGCTCATGAGTTCCGACTATGTTTCGCTTTGCACTTTATTGCAGCCGCAAGTCGCGCGCGGCGGATGCAGCCGAACGCCCCGCAGCTCCCACACGAGCCGCAGTTCCTTCACGAGATCTTCACGCTTGGCCTGGTCCAGCATGGTTGCGTCGAGAAGCCCGCCGAGCGACGCCTCGCCCTCGATCCGCATCAAGATCGCGAACAGCTCATGTGAGATGCGCGTGCTATCGTGGTCGGAATGTCCCGTGCGGATCTCGCAGACCGTTTCCTGACGATCTGGCGCTGTGTGGGAGCGAACACGATGAAGGGATGCATACGGCGGCAATGAAACGCCGAGTGCACTCCAATCCTGCAGTGATGCTGGTCGCTTCCTGACGAGGAAAGGACCAACAACAAGTCCGTCCAGGTCAGTCGTCAAGAACGTGGTGATCGCATCTGACACGGACTCCACGATCGGCTCGGCATTGTTGTTAAATGAGGTATTTAGAAGAACTGGGATGCCTGTTCGCCTCTTGAACGCATCAATTACATCCCAATAGGTGGGGTTTGTCTTGCGCGATACTGTCTGCAGCCGGGCGGTCCCATCAACGTGCGTGATTGCACCGAGCACGTTACGCTTGGCTTCACGCACACGAACCACGAAGTTCATGAAGGGGAACTGCCGCGTGCCCTCCGGGAGCTCAAAGAACTCCCTTGCATCCTCCTCCAGTACAGATGGCGCAAAGGGGCGATAGCCCTCGCGCTTCTTGACCATCGCGTTGATGCGGTCCTTGTTTTCCGCAGGCCGCGGGTCCGCGAGAATGCTGCGGTTACCAAGCGCACGTGGGCCGAACTCAGAGCGGCCCTGAACCCAGCCGATTACAGCACCATTTGCCATCCAGTCTGCCGCACTGGATGCTATGTCATCACTTCGCTGAATGTCGAGGTGGCCTGACCATGCGTTGAGCTCATGCTCGACGGCTTGCTCGTTGCCGAGATCGGGCCCCCAATAAACGTCCGGCAGTCGCTCGCGCGGCGCCGGCCTGCCCAGCTCGTTTGACACCATCAACGCAGCGCCCAGTGCGCAACCGGCGTCGTGCGCCGCGGGTTGAACAAAGATGTCGTCAAATAGCCCGGAATAAAGCAGCTTACCGTTCAGCGTGCAATTATGGGCTACTCCCCCAGCCAAGCACAAGCGTGTCATGCCCGTCGCTTCACGATGGTGCCGCAGGATGTGAAACACGATCCGCTCCAGCGCCTCCTGCAGCGAAGCGCTGACATCTCGATGCTGTTGGGTGAACGGCATTCTTTTTCGCCGAACCTCGATCTTGCGGACCAGGGCCGGACCGATCCGATCCAGGTGAACGCGATAGCCACCGTTTTCCAGCAACTCGTAGAACTGCGCGAAGAGCTCGCGATAGGGAGCGGGATCACCATACGGGGCAAGCCCCATCACTTTGTACTCGTCGAACAACCCGTAGCCGAGATATCGGATCGTCTCGAGATAGAACAGCCCCAAGGAGTTATGTTCCGGGAAGCTTGCAAGTTGCGCAATTTCGGTGCCAGACCCCACCGCCAATAAGCCGGAGAGAAAATCGCCACCGCCGTCGATCGCAAAAACGAGACTTTGCTCGAAGCCGGACATGGCAAACGCGCTCACGGCATGCGCTTCGTGGTGATTCACGAAGGAAAGCCGCGACGGATCGATCTCAGCGCCGAACTCCCGTGCCAGCAGCTGGCGCAGCAACAGTTTGGCGTCCAACGGAACGGGCTGAGAAACAGAAAGACGCTCGAGCATGGTATTGCAGTAGGCTTCAGTCGCGTAGAACGCGATACGGTCGATCTCGCCGAGCTCAACCCCTGCGGTAGAGAGGCAGTACCGGATCGAATTGCTCGGGAACTTGTTGGAGTGCTTGACGCGGTTGAGGCGCTCCTCTTCGACAGCAGCAATCACGCGGCCGTCCTGCACAAGAACCGCAGCGCCATCGTGCAGAAATGTATTCGGCAGCTCCGGCGAGCTTTCATAGACTCTGTCAAGTCCGCCACTCACTCCCAGGCACAACATCCCGTTCTCCATATGATCATGCCGAGAACGCCAACTGCGTCCCACCTATCTAATCTTTACAGTCACGCTCCATCGGTTGCGCGGGTCAGACAGCACAACACAACTTTGCAAAGTCCATCTCGGCGCCTAGCGACTAGCGCTCAGAAAGTACGGTGCTGGCGTCCGCACCGTTCGACCGAACAGGCGGCCGTAGACCTTGCTCGATCTGGGCCTCTTAAGGCCATTGCAGCAGTTGCTGTGACAGACCAGGTCATCCCGAGCTACCGCAGAACGCATCGTGACATTGCATCGATGTGACTTTCTCCATTTTCGCTGAACTCACGTCAACGCATCAACCGGCGACGAAATAGTGCTGTCGACGCGAAGAAGGGCAAGACCGCGTAAACGCAGAGCGCACCTACGTGCAAGGCGGCGCTGTCGGCGCCACGCTCAAGCATCGCTGGGCGAATAAGGTCGACCGAATGTGCGAGAGGCAACAAGCCGGCGAAATGTTGAAATGAGCCGGGCAGTTGGCTCGTCGGAAAGACGGCGCCACACAAAAACACCATAGGAGTGAGGACAAGTGTCTGGTAAAACACGAAGTAATCGTAACTTGGCGCAAGAGATATGACGACCATCGCCATGCTGGCGAAGACAAGGCCAGTAAGGGCGATTACTGGCATCGCATACAGAATGGATGGCCATGACGCATAACCCAGCGTGGCAGCGACGATCCAGATCGCTGTTCCGGCCAGAACGGACTTACTGGCCGCCCACACCAGTTCACCCAGAACGATGTCGCCAAGCGTGAGCTGAGTGGAGAGGATTGCTTCCCAGGTGCGCTTGGCGTCCATGCGTGCAAAGGCTGCATACATGGTTTCAAAGGTCGCGGACGTCATGGCGCTGGTCGCGACCATGCCTGCCGCCAGGAACGCGATGTACGACGTCCCCTCAACGGGCCCCACGATCAGTCCAAGGCCAAAGCCGAGGCCAAACAGATTGGTTATAGGATCTGCGAGGTTGCCGAGAATCGATGCAAGTGCGACTTTTTTCCATGCTAGGAAGTTCCGACGCCATACCGCAACCCAATTGTACGCGTTAGCGGGCATCACCGCCGCATAACTTTCACCCATCGCTCACTTCTCCATCTCGCGCCCGGTCAGCCGCAAAAACACGTCTTCGAGATTCGGGGGGCGCTGCAGAATACGAAGGCCCGCTCGCCCGCGCAGTTTCACGCGTACTTGCTCCGGATATGGCGCATAACAAAAGAGCGTCTCACCACTCACTTCGATGTGCCGTGCATGCGGCCTGACCAACTCGCAGAGCTGATGTGGATCACCGCCATAGATTTCGACCACGTTGCAGCCAATATGCTCATCGATCAGGCCGTCCGGCTTGCCTTCGGCGATCTTGCGTCCCCCCTCGAGGACACACAGCCGATCGCACAGACGTTCGGCCTCTTCCATGAAGTGAGTGGTCAGGAGAATCGTCTTGCCCCTCCCAAGCAGAACTCGCAGACGTTCCCAAATCAGGTGGCGGGCGTGCGGATCCAAACCAGTCGTCGGCTCGTCCATCACGAGCAGATGCGGGTCATTGATTAGCGCACGCGCCAGCGTCAGCCGCCGTTTCATACCACCGGACAGCTCGGCGACGCGCGTGTCCGCTTTGCTTTCGAGGCGTGCAAACTCAAGGAGCGAGGGGGCGACCGCCTCGATCTTGCGAGCGCTCATGCCGAAGTAGCGACCAAACACCAGCAGATTCTCTCGTACGGTGAACTCCAGTTCAAGGTTATCGAACTGCGGCACCACGCCGATGCGCACACGCGCCACACGAGCGCGGGAAGGGACAGGCTCATTGAGCACCGTAATCTTGCCTGCGTCCGGCGAAATCATGCCGAGGAGCATACGGGCAATCGTACTCTTGCCAGCTCCATTCGGCCCGAGAAGGCCAAAGCATTCTCCGCGCGCAACAGAGAACGACAGCTCATTGACGATGATCTTATCGCCAAATGATTTTCTCACGCCGGCAAGGTCGATCGCTACCGTGGACATGTTCATCTTAGGCTGAAAGAAGTCGTTCAGCAGACGATGGCTTCTTAACGACCGTTTTGGTCCAGAGCTGGCCGTCGCACCACACATGCTCAACATGCCCCCATTGGCAAGCCGCGGCAGCATCCGGGAAGAATCCCCGTCCGTGGAGGTTCGCGCTCGTGTTGCAGAGCAGCGGAATCCCCGTGAGTTGCTCAAATTCGACGAGAAGCGCGGCGACCTTGTGCGGAGAGTTGCGAGAGATTGTCTGCAGCCGCGCCGAGCCGTCCAGATGGACCACAGCAGGGATCTTGTCGCGCCATTCCGCCCGGGTCTGGTGGTCGAAAAGCATGTAAGGATCTGGCGTACCGGGGTTGAAAATTTCTGGCGCCCGATCCTCCAGACAGATCGGCGCCACCGGCCGGAAGTGCTCGCGACGCTTGATGTCGTTGAGATGATCCTTCATTGACGGGGAGGTCGGCGCTGCAAGAATGCTTCTGCCGCCCAACGCCCGCGGCCCAAGCTCGGCGCGCCCGGAAAGGAAGATGACCGGCTTGTTGTCGGCGAGAATCGCCGCAAGTTCACGCAGACTGCATGGCGCCGCCTCCCAATCCGGCGGAAGCTCGCTGTCCTGCAGGTCCGGACCACTGTAAACTGACCATTCCAATGGCCCGAAGCCATTTTGCGCCGCCATCGCGCCGCAAGCAGCGCCGATTGCCGAGCCGCTGTCATTCGGAAACGGCGGCACCCAAACGTCATCGAACAATCCCTCCGCACGAAGCGCGCTGTTCCACTTGATATTGAGACCGCAACCTCCGGCGATACATAGATTTCGCGCTCCCGGAAGCGACGAGTGTCGCAACAGAACCATCGCCATTTCCTTGACAAGAAGACGCTCCACGAACACATGAAACGACGCAAGGACGTCCTCCGCTCGCTTGGCCGTCAGGCGCAATGCGCTTGCCTCGAAGAAGTCGTGCATAGCTGCCAGCGACGATTCCGCATTGTTGATGTCAGCGCGGTAGCGACGAGCCTGCTCCGTGTCATCGGCGAAGCGCTTTTCATAGAGCTCCTGAAACACCGTCACGATGCTTTCGTCGACAGAGCCAAGCGCGATGTAAGCCATCAGCTTGCCGGCGATGCCCAAATCCCAATTGGAGCGGTTCGGCTGCCTATAAGGGCCGAAGTGAAGGCCCGCGGCAGCATAGGCGTGGCCGATCATCGGAAATAGGGATGCAATGAGCCGTGCCCCCCGAGGCTCGACATAGTAAAGACGTGGAAAGATGCAGCCGTCCCATACCAGACAGAACGCGGGTTTTCCCGCACTTGCAAAGGGACTAGTGCTATATGCTGACGCGACATGGCCCGTGACGTGCGGGTAGCTCTTATATGTAAAGGCCTTGCCTCCGAGGATCAGGCCAAAGCCGTCGACGGAATCAAGAACGCCCTCAGCATGGCGCTCGACATATGGCGCCCCTTTGAGCGCGATCGGCACAGCGCCACTTAGGACCTGGAACTGCGACTCAATCTCTCCATCCCAGCCGTCGATCACGAACTGATCGATATCCCGCGGATCCAGGCCATGCTCCGCCAAGGCGAGCACGACTGCATCGAGGTTCTCGACGGATTGATATCGTGGACTGTTGCCGCGCTTCTCTTGCTCGGTGCAAAAGACAAGCTGCCCGTCCTCGACGACAGCTATTGCCCCGTCATGTGTTAACTTGATGCCGCAGATGCGCATACGATCCCCTGGTCTAGTGACCGACGTTTGATTGTTCTGACGAATGACCCGGCTTCCGGAACCGGACGATCAAGCAGTCTTCGTTGACCGAGTCGGTGTGGCAATGCAGGCGCTCGACCTCCGACAGGCTCTCGTTGAAGAGAGCGATCACCGTTTCGGCACCAGCAGTATGACCCCATCGTTGACATGTGGCATCACGTGCGGACCCGAAAATCAGAGCTCCATTTGGCGCAAGCATACTCACCAGGTTGCGGATGGCCGCATGCATCTCGACAATGTCCTTGAGGTAGTAGAGAACCTCGGCCACTACGATCAAATCGAACTGCCTAGTGGTGGAGAACCGTTGAATGTCGCAGGTCACCCACGTGATATGTGACCACTTCCTGGTCCGTCGTCGCGCTCGCTCGATAGCCTGCGGCATGACATCGACCACCGTGAGTCGCTCGCAAAGCGGCGCCAGCATCTCCGTGAATGCACCGGCTGCACATCCTACTTCGAGGGCATACGCAACATCTCCATCGCGATGCGACATCCGGAGCATTTGCGCGTATCGCTCCTGCTCGAAAGAACTGCTGTCGAGGCGCCATGGATCGTCGAAAGCCAACTCTCGCTCTAGCAGTTGATGATTTGTGTCCAGGGTCATGAGCCAATCACCTATTTGAAGGCAGTCGAACGGTCGCGACCGCAAACACTCTTCTTCGCCGCCAGGCTCGATGGACGCTGCGAAATCCCCGTCTTACGAATTGTACTACACGCTCCCCCCATACTTGCAGGACTTCGTCCATCGCTCGGCTGCAGGATGACCGGCTCCTTTTCCCCTTCCGCCGACACGTTGGCTACCTTGCGCGATAGCCAATCACTGTTGCTCAAGGTACAAAGCGCATAGGCTTTCAGAGGAAGTAAGAGAAAGATATTGATCGGTGTGTGGAGCGAGAAGCCCAGAAACCGCAGATCGCGAGCACGAAGGGATGCCACACTGCACCGGACCATCGTCATTGCTGCAATCGTCAATCCCGTCCACCAGGGCACAGAGCCTACGATAAGGAGCTGTGCGAGCGCAGCCAGCGATGAAAGGGCGAGAAGCAACGGGCCGAGATTTTGCCCGACAACGTCTAGCGTCAGATAGCCATCGAGCTCTGGCAGCAGTCGTAATGCAAGGAACGTGTCCCGGAAAGTACTACGCGCCCAGCGGAGTTGCTGACGTAGATATGGCACAAGGGCGTCCGGGACGACCGTTGCTGCGATCGCGTCTGAGACGTATTCGGTTCGAAATCCTGCCTTGAGCATGAGGATCGTTAGATGGCGATCCTCGCCGAAATCGCTCGGCTTCCCACGAAAGAATTGCGCTTCGTATTGATCAAGTAGCAAAGCGAGCGCGGAGCGACGATACATGGCACATGGGCCGCAGCAGCACATGACCGCACCGAAACGCGCCTGCGCCGCGCGCTCCTCGTTGCATGCCAACCAGTATTCCATATCGATCAGCCTGGTCAGCCAGGTTTGGCTGCGGTTGCTCGCTATCAACTGACCCATGGCCGCACCGACTTGCGGGTCGTGCATCTTCAATACAAGCTTCGTGACAACGTCAGCGGCAAGTATCGTATCCGAGTCGACGTTGAGGACCAGGTCACCGGATGAGCTGCGTATTGCGGCGATCTGCGCTTTGCGCTTTCCAACGTTGTTTGCCAGCAAGATGATGCTGAACCTCGGATCGTTCGCATAGATTTTGTGTACAGGCGCGACAAGATCGCGATTTGCAGATCCGTCGTCGACCACATAAACCTGCAGCTTTCCGGTGTAGTCTTGACTCGCAAGCGACTCCAGACATTCGGCGAGCGTGATTGGATCCTCGTTGAAGCACGGTACGATGACGTCAACACTGGGAAGGACCGCCTCCGATAGCCCCAGATTGTCCGGCAGCGATGAGTTCATCGCCGGTTGGGCATAGAGCGCTTGCGCGCTCTTGTAGATCGTCGAGAGCAGCGCATAAGACGAAACAGTGACAGCACTGGTTGTAGCGAGTAGGTCCATAGGGTGTTTTTTTCAGTGAAGTTGAGGGAGTGGACGGATTACGAACCCGCGCCGTTGTAGTGCCGGGATCAGATGTGACAGCGCGATCGTGGTCTGATCACGCAGCGTGGCATCAGTGCACGGTCCCTCCTCATCAGGAGGATATCCGTCGTGCAGGAGCACAATTGCGCCCGGGTGAACGCTCGCCAGTACCGAATTCACAATTCTATCAACCCCGGGGCGGGACCAATCTCTCGGATCAACCGACCAGTGCACAGCTGTGAGACCAGCGCTCGCCGACACCGCGAGCACATCATGTGTCCACATGCCGTATGGCGCTCGCAAGTGCCTGGGTGAGGCCTGCGGGCACGCCGAACGGATCGCCTCGCTCGCCGTCAGCACTTCATAACGTAGCTCCGCTGGCCTGCATTTGGATAGATCCGGATGCGTCATGGTGTGGTTCGCAACCTCGTGCCCTTCCGCGATCATTCGTCGAATGAGTTCAGGTTGTTCGGCCGCGTACGTGCCGATCACGAAGAACGTCGCCGGAATCCGATGTTGGGCCAGCACATCGAGCAGCTCCGGCGTGCAAAATGGATTTGGCCCATCATCAAAGGTCAAATAGACAGGGCGACTTCCGCTCCCGTCAGCGTAGTCGCATCGGACAGCAGATAGGGGGAAACGCTCTTTCACAACTCAGGCCCGTTCCGATCGATGATCGTGCCGGCCGGCCACTCGCTCATCGAGCATCCAACCGGGAAAACCACTACGATCACGTCTTCGATCCGGATCGGCGGCAAATTGGGATAGACATCCGGGTGCGTGGAGCGGACGCGAATGCCAGACATGAGGGTGGCCAGCCCCTGCCTTGCGACTAATCGGGTCATATGTTTCGCAAGCGCAGGCCGAACCGTGCCAAAGCCGAACGGAACCCCAAGCTCATGCAGCATCGGATACATCACGCGCATTGCATGGCTGACTCCCAGGCCTTCAAGATCCGGACGCACCGCGTATAACCCCAGTTCGCCCACGAGAAGATCGACCCCACCAACATTGATGAAGCGGCGTAGTAGCCCGAGGTGAGCAGCTATCCCGCGCGCGTCGTAACCGATTACGCGGACCTCAGGTCTTGCACCGGCCCAACTTCGGTTGCCCTCAAATGGCTGCGCATTGAACGCACCGGTCGGCCCGTAACTCTTGCGGAAGAACTCGGCGAGTTCGGCATGATCGGCGAGTTGCAATTCGCTTTCCCAGCGACGACTCCACTGCACTTGAGCGCGTGCAGACGGAGTTTCCGCAGTCGGGGATACGGCAATGTTCATGGCGAGCTTCCTTGCGCCAGTGCAATTATGAGCGGAGATGGTCACGTGAGCACGCTAGTCGTCGAACCGCTGATCAATACTGAACTGAGCTGCCATGACCCGTCGGAGCGCGGCACTCCTCGCCTGCGCCACGCCGCGCGCCTTCGCTCGCGACGAAACGATCTCATGGTTCGCACACGTCATCCGGCCAATGCCCTGCGCGGGATATCCCGGAAGATGCCGACGAGGCGATTGGACTAGCCCGAATCTGTCTGCACCACGGAGCTTCTCCGTCTCGTCTAGCATCGCTGTCGACGTTTTGACGTCTGCGGGCAGGCCTTCGATGCGGGGAGCCTCATCGACGCCGCATCCTAGTGGCATCAGATCAAATTGCCTCATGTGCATCTTCGACACGCCCTGAATGCTGTGGACAGGCGAGCCATTTGGAGAGTCGCCTGAATTACTTGGCATCCGCAATCTGCGCCTGCCGCTATTTCGCGACACTAGAATGCGGCTGGACGCGCTCTCAAGTGTACGCGGGTAAACCTCCAATATGGAAACGGATGAAACACGCATACCAAGGTTTATGGAGATCTGCCTGGCGGCTCGATCGAGTGAGCTTCGCACCGAGAAGAAGCGACGCGGCTCGCACGGCGCGTCCATAGCCGCCCTCGAAGCGGATGTGCCGGCTGCTCGCACGTCCAGGAGTTTTTCTCTGAGCCAGCGTGAACGAGCAGCAGCCATCATGGTATGCCTGATTACTTTTGCAAACTGATGTTTGCTATCTAACATCCCGCAATTTGGTAAAATCGATTGTTTCGATGGATTACATCCACACGATGGATAGACTGACAACATGCGGTTCAAGGGACTTGATCTAAACCTTCTCGTTGCGCTCGATGCTCTGATGGCGGAGCGCAACCTCACAGCGGCCGCGCGCAAAATTCACCTGAGCCAGCCCGCTATGAGCGCGGCGATCGCGCGGCTGCGCACCTATTTCCGCGATGAGCTATTTACCATGAGAGGTCGCGAGCTTGTCCCGACACCTGGCGCGGAGGCGCTTGCAGGTCCGGTTCGCGAGGCCCTTCTGCACATCCAACTCTCGATCATATCGCGAGACGCGTTTGACCCTGCTCAGTCGAGCCGACGCTTCAGGTTCATTCTCTCCGATTTCATGACGATCGTCTTTCTTCGCCAAATTGTGGACCGTATCGCCCAGGAAGCTCCGGCGGTGCGCTTCGAATTGCTGCCATTTTCCGATGAACCCGATGAGCTGCTCCGCCGGGGCGAGGTGGATTTTCTCATTCTGCCGGAGCTGTTCATGTCGAGCGCGCATCCTAAGGCGACGCTGTTCGAGGAGACCCTCGTATGCGTGGGATGCCGCGAGAACAAGCAGCTCTCGCGGCAGCTTACGTTCGAGAAATACATTTCAATGGGGCACGTTACGGCGAAGTTCGGACGGGCGCTCAGACCAAACCTCGAAGAATGGTTTTTGCTTGAGCACGGCGTCAAGAGACGCATTGAGATCGTTGTGCAGGGCTTTAGCCTGATTCCGCCCATATTGTTGGACACAGGCCGTATCGGCACAATGCCCTTACGGCTCGCCAAACACTTCGAAAAGCGGATGCCACTGCGGATCGTCGAGCCACCGCTCCCCCTGCCCACATTCACCGAGGCTGTGCAGTGGCCTGCGTTCCACAATACCGACCCGGCGAGCATTTGGATGCGGCGGATATTGCTGGAGGAAGCATCTAACATGGCATCTGGGAATCAGGAGCCTCCAACTCGCAGGCGCTGCTAGGCTCACCATATGCCGCTCCCGGCACGTTCCAAATACGCTAACAATCCTTCGACCTGCTCGGCCGCTTTCGCCACTTCAACGTGACTGGGGCGAAGCTGCCAGAGACGGCGATCGGTTGCGAAGACTTGCCGAGTGGTGCGCGTGGTGACCTCGCAGGTGAGGTTTGATGCGCTTGCACTGCAAACAGGCGTAAGCGCGAAGCCGATACCCTGGCCTCAGAGTTAGATTGAATGTGCGAAGAACCCTCCGGCTTGGAACGGAGGTTTGGATGGGATTGGGCAGCAAAAGGGACGCCCATTTGGACGGCTCGTCGGTAAGGCCCGTTAGCCGGCTAGAGGTTCTTGAAGGACCGTCAGGGCGCCTTGTGCGTTCGGAAGCTGAGAGAGCCCGGATCGTCGCCGACACGCGCGTCGCTCGAAATACATCTGTCGCCGCTGCTCGGGCCGTGTCGTGCAGGCGCGCGCACCGGAGCACGTCGTGCCCAGCGGGCCGCCGACCGAAGCGGCCATTGCGCACGTGATCGTCTCCAAGTTTGGCGACCATACGCCGTTTTACCGTCAGGCAGAGATCTATGCGCGCCAGGGCTTGATCGGGCGACACTGCGGCCGCGCCTGCTTCCATCTTCAGCCCATCGCGGACCACATGCGCCGCCGCCTGGCCATGGCGGATCGTCTGTTCATGGACGAAATCACGGCGCCGGTGCTCGATCCCGGGCGAGGCCAAACGAAGAAGGGCTACTTCTGGGCGATCGTCTCCGACTACCGCGGCCACAGCCGCCCAAGTCCGCCGATCGTGCTGTTCCGATATGCCCCCGGTCGCAGCGGTGCCTTCGCGGAGCAGTTTGAATGGCTTTTGCGAACGCTTCCTGCAATGCGATGCCTATGACGGTTATGACCGGATGACCGAAGTCGCTCGACCACAAGGGCCATGGACGCTCGTGCATTGCTGGAGCCATTTGCGCCGGCGCTTGGTCAAATTGGCCTGTAACAGCACATCGCCGATCGCCGAGGCCCGCCGACGGCAGATCGCACAGCTCTACGCCATGGAAGCCATGGTACGCGGCTCATCGCCGGACATCCGGCTGGCCGCGCGCAGGGAGCACTCGCTGCCCATGGTCGCCGCGTTAAAGCTTGATTCGACAAGCAGCTGTCGACTCTCCAGCGGTTCGACACTCACCGAGGACATCCGCTACGCGCTCAATCACTGGCAAGGGCTGACCCGCTTCCTCGAAGACGGACGCCTCGAGCTCGACACGAACACTGTCGAGAACGCTATCCGGCCAGTGTGCCTGACCAGAACAAATGCTCTCTTCGCCGGGCATGGGGTCGGGGCTGAAAATTGGGCCTTGCTTGATCGTTGCCACCTGCAAGCTCAACGACGTCGACCCGGCCGCCTACATCACCGAACCCCTCGAGGCCATTATCGAGGGCCATCCGATTCCGCAAAGCGTCAAGCCTGCGTCCATAGGGTGGCGGCTACGCGCTTACAAACAGGCGACGCCCGGCACTATCGCGGCAGAACACGCCTCCTCCAGCACAATAATGTTTGGCTTGCCCGATAAAATCGCTTGAACCACACACTGCGTCAGGTTGTAGGTTGGCCGCTGTGACTAACGCTGCGCTACGCGGCCGTCGACTGGGCTTTGGCGAACTCACGGCGCTGGCCGGACGCTGTGTTCATCTGCCATTACCCAACTGACCGGGTCCTGTTGCGTAGCTCGCCGGAAGCGGCGAGACCGATCAACTTCGGGATTCCTGACGGTTTCCGGCCGCTGCTGGTCGCCCTACCGCCTTGCTTTCCATTTTTGCGGTCTTTTCACAAGCGTCTTTTCGCGATCGCAGGACGGAACGATGTCCATTCGGGCAAGCCAATAGGATCTCTCCAGACGCAGCGGTCACCGCTCGTTGTATGCGCCGCAATCCCGTTCATGCCGGATAAGTAGACATGCGTTTCAAAGGTCTGGATCTAAATCTTCTCGTCGCGCTGGATGCTCTAATGACTGAGCGCAACCTCAGCGCAGCGGCACGCAAGATTAACCTTAGTCAGCCTGCCATGAGCGCAGCCGTTGCCCGGCTGCGTTCCTACTTCCGTGATGAGCTGTTTGGGATGAGGGGGCGGGAACTTGTCCCGACCTCACGCGCGGAAGGACTCGCAGGTCCTGTGCGCGAGGCTCTAACGCACATTGAGCTCTCAATCATCGCGCGACACGTGTTCGATCCAGCTCGATCGAACCGGCGATTCAGGATCGGCCTTTCTGATTTTATAACAGTCGTATTCTTTCGAAATGTCGTGGAGCGCGTCGCGCGAGAAGCACCCGCCGTCAGCTTCGAACTGGTCGCGCTCACCGATGAGCAGGATGAGCTACTCCGCCGCGGCGAAGTCGATTTTGTTATCTTGCCCGAATTATTCATGTCCAGCGCGCACCCCAGGGCGGCCCTATTCGAGGAGAGACTCGTCTGCGTAGGTTGCCGCACGAACAGGCAACTACTGCGGCGTCTTACATTTGATCGGTACATGTCGATGGGCCACGTGGCGGTTAAGCTCGGAGCTGCGCGCAAGACGCCGGTCGAGGAATCCTTTTTACTCGATCTCGGTCTGAACCGGCGTATCGACATTCTCGTGCAGAGCTTCAGCATGATCCCGCCCCTGCTGGTAGGCACGGACCGCATAGGGACGATGCCATTAGGGCTCGTAAAGCATTTCCAAAGAACGATGCCCCTTCGCATTGCGGAGCTCCCGCAGCCATTCCCCGCCTTCACTGAGGCGGTCCAATGGCCCGTGCTTGACAATAGCGACCCGGAAAGCCTGTGGATGCGAGAGATATTGTTGCAGGAGGCTAGCCGCATGGTGACGGGAGAAGAGCCCTCCATCATCTGCGCTTCGGAACGAGCGGATACTGCCGGAGATTTCGCATGATCTGTCTCGCCGTTTTCGTAAGGACGTACGCAAGATCCGCGAACCTCAGCGCAGACAATTCAGGATCGCCTCGCTCGAATTCATAATCGCTCTATAAGGATCGTCGCAGCGGACGGCTATCATGACGACGTTGTGTAGGTCTTTCGCACGTTGGCAATAGGCTCGACGTGCGAGCGGCGGCTCAGACTGTTGGCCTGGTTTTAGAGACAGGGAGTTACGTTGCACCCGGCCGCAGGGCGCACCTGCCGCGATACAGCACAATCGCCGCTGGGCTGCCCTCGTCAACTCTCCGAATCAGTAGTGGCTCCCGATGAGCGGAAACGCTTCGGTTTCTTCGGAGTCGTACCATCACGCACCGTGGCCGCCGTGGTGGTCATCGATCATGCACATGACCGCGATCTCTTGCGCTGTCAAAGCAAGCATCGCGCACCCGTGTTGCCCTGTCGCATCACCTGGGAGTACATCGCATCTTCGTCGCTCCGCGCCGCGGGTCTGACTTGTTTTGGCCCTATCGCAGCCAAACGTCTTGACGACGTGCGCTGCCATGACGCAATGACAAACAAGGAGCTGAACGTTGAAGCAATGCAGCGGCGTATTCGATCCGGAAGAGCTTTCCGTCCTAGGACGCCTTTATGATAGTGCGGTCACCGCGCTACCCCCATCGATGCGAAGTCCGGAAAATCGCACAGCAATCGCCAAACTCATCCTGGAGCGTACAGCGGCTGGCGAGGCTCGACTGGCATGCCTAACGAACTTGTTGATCACCATTTCCCCTCAGGGTTGATCCCCCGCCATTCTGAGGATAGTCACCTCCCACGCGCTGGAATGGAAGACGATCCAGCTAGAGCTTTGAAATAGCTTGAATCACACGTGACGTCAGGTTGTAGGCTTTGAAATTGAACAACATGAGCAAAGCTACACCACGAAGGCGTCGATGGCGCATTGGCGAACTTGCAGAGGCGACCGGAGTAACGGTGCGCACGCTGCATCATTATGAGCACACCGGGCTACTAGCGGCTTCAGAGCGTACTGACGGCGGCCACCGGATGTACGACCGCGAAAGCGTGCAACGGGTTCACCAGATCCGTGCGCTACGTGAGCTTGGCTTCTCCCTTGTCGAGATCCGTAAAGCTATGGAGGGCACGACCTCACTTATCGATCTTCTACGCAAGCATTTAGAGCGGATAGAAATTCAAGTCGCTCGAGCAACTCTGCTGCGAGATCGCTTGCGCAACATGACCATCGACAGTGATATCCAGGTAAGTGTGGATGAGCTGCCTGCCACCCTCAACGCCATGTCGCGGGTCGAGACGCATAATCAGACGTCCCGATGCACCTGCAAGTTAGCTGCAGATCGCGAGGAGCGGTGGCGGCGGATCCGCAACGACCTGCGTGATTGCATGGATCGGGGCGAGCATCCTTGCGGCGAGCGGGCAAAAGCTGTCGCAGTTGCAGCACGCTTGCTGATCAGCGAAATCGCCGGCGCCGATTCACGCGTTTCGATGATCCTGAAGGTACTTGCACGATTAAGCGCTCCCCGTAGTCTGGCTGGTTGGGACCCCTGCCTCATGCAATATCTCGATCTCGCCCTTGGCGGGTTGGAAGATCAGCCGTACTGACGTCCTCACGGCCGGCTCCGCACCGCGTTGCAGATCGGCCCTGGCAATCTGAAAACGCGATGACGCTTGGTCGATCGGCGGCTCTGATGCGGGCCGACGGTTTCTTTGGATTCGAGCCGGACAGTCGTCATGTCCCCGTCGATCTGCGCTCCCTGACGTACTGATCGAGGCTCCTTCAAAACGGCCTTGAACCGCACGTAACGTCAAATTGTAAGTTCTACCGTGGTCGCAATCTGGCCGGCCTCACGCAAGCTTCGCTTGTCAGACAGCCTCAACGTGCAGGCGCGTCTGATTACAGCTGCTGGCGGTTCACTTCAGGTGAGCATTGGGAGCTCTACAATGTTAAGTGGGCGTTACGCTTCTGCTGCGAGTGCAGCGCTTCTCTTCTGCGCCCTCGCCTCGGTTGCGCGCGGCTCCGAGGTCAATATTGTCGTAGTTGGGCCAATGAGCGGAAGCAGCGCTGCCTTCGGCGCGCAAATGCGCGATGGTGCGGCTGTGGCGGTCGAGGCGTTGAACGCTTCTGGCCTACTTCTCGATATCAAGGTGATATTGAGTGTCGCCGACGACGCATGCGACCCGAAGCAGGCTGTCGCAGTCGCGAATAAGCTCACAACGGAGCGGGTCCGGTTGGTCGTTGGCCATTTTTGCTCTTCCTCGTCGATCCCGGCCTCCGGGATTTACGCAGAAGCAGGCATCATTCAGATGTCACCAGGCTCGTCAAATCCTCAGCTAACAGAACGCGGCCTTGAGAGTGTCTTTCGGATCTGCGGCCGCGACGACCAACAGGGCATCGTTGCCGCAGAGTACATTCACCGGAACTTCCCCAACGACAAGATCGCAGTGCTCGACGACAAGAGCACCGCCGGCAAGGGTATCGCCGACGTCGTTGAAGCACAGCTTCGGAGATTCGGTGAACAAGTCATTCGCCAAAGCTATGTAGCCGGTGAAAAGGATTACAGGGCGTTGGTCTCAAGAATGAAGAAGGATCGGGTGCGCGTCGCCTATATCGGCGGCTATCACACCGAAATCGGATTGTTTGTACGCCAGGCGTCGGAAGCAAAAGCGGGACTCATCGTCATGGCAAGCGATCCGTTGATGACCTCTGAATTCTGGGCCATTACAGGCAGCGCTGGAAATGGCACGTTGTTTACCTTCATGCCGGACCCCGCTAGGAATGCCGATGCGGCCGGCGTGGTGGCCAAACTCAAAGCTTCCAACCTGTCCGCCGAAGGCTACACGCTTTACGCCTATGCAGCCGTGCAAGCATGGGCAGAGGCGGTGAACCGAACCGGCTCTTTCAATGCTATGCGCGTCGCCAGCGCACTTCGTTCACGGCCGACTGATACCGTGATTGGCCCAGTCCGGTTCGATACAAAGGGAGACAATGCGGCTCCTGGCTTTCTGGTTTACCGCTGGCGAGACGGCCGTGTTGAAACTGTCGAGCAGAACTGATTGGCATCAACGCCGTCTCCCCCAACCCAAAGTGACACCGGTGATGAGACGCACTCAGGTCGTTGGAGCAGCGATACTCGCAAGCTCTCTTATACTTGCAGCTTTCGGAGCGTTCTTTGCTTTCGTTGCAGCGCTCGCAGAGCTACCCGATGTCGAGCTGAAGGAGACGCTACATCCGATGATAGACAAATAGTAGCCGTGCGGAGCTGATCTGCCTCGCATGCACAGGACCTCTGAAGCGGCTAACGATGCTTCTGGTCGAGCACATGCTCGCTGTGGAGGCGCTTCGGGAACGTCTAGCAAGGGTGCGGCCGGACTGCCATCTGCGCATTCGCGTGACCACTCACATTGTGCAAGCTCAGATCCGCGCCCCCCAAAGAGAAGCGGCCTAAGCGGTCGAATGACGAACGAGACCTCTTTGAGCGCGACGGCCATGAAGCAACAGACATCTGACCCATAACCGGAGATTGATCGAGTGAAGAGTGGCATTCCTTCAAGATTAAGGTGCGGCATTTTCGACCATTTGGATGACGACGGCCGAGATGCCGCACGACAATATGAAGATCGTCTCAAGCTGATCGAGGTCTGCGACTCGCTCGGCTTCTACGCCTATCACCTGGCCGAACACCACTGCACACCTCATGGCAGGGGGCCCTCGCCGAACCTGTTTCTATCGAGCGTCGCGCAGCGCACCCGGCGATTACGCTTCGGTCCGCTCGTCCTGTTGCTCAACCTTTATCATCCATTGCGCGCGTTCGAGGAGATCTGCATGCTTGACCAATTGAGCGGCGGCAGGCTCGAGGTCGGGATAGGCCGCGGCTCACAGCCGATTGAATGGGGCTTCTTCGGCATCAGTGCAGACGCCGCACAAAGCCGTTATACGGAAGCCAGTGAAATCCTGAATATTGCGCTGAAGGGACATACGTTATCTTATCAGGGACGCCACTTTGAGTTGAGCGAGATACCCTTAACGTTGAGGCCTCATCAACGTCCATATCCGCCTACCTGGATCGCGAGCAATCGGGCTGAGTCGGCGCAGTGGGCCGCTGCAAATGGCGCCAATCTGGCGTGCATAGGCCCCGCCCGTGTTGTCCGGAACGTTACGGACGCCTACCGCTCCCATCGAGCCCACAATACAGCCGCATACGGCCGCGAGCCATTTCTCGGGCTGGCCCGCATGGTCGTGATTGCGAAGTCTGATCGGGACGCTCATGCGGCGGCCGAAACTGCGTATCGGCGATGGCTGGAAAGCTTTAAGTTCCTCTACGAGCTGAATGACATTCCGACACCGCCCGCCCTTCCGCTGACCTTTGATGCAGCACTTGAAAGCGAATTGTGCGTCGTTGGAACGCCAACTTCGGTCCGACAGCTCCTTCTTCAGCAGATGGAAGTGGCAGGTGCAAACTACTTGCTTTGCCAGGTTGCATTCGGAAACCTTCCGCTGGAGATTTCCCTGTACACCGCAACCGCAATCAAAGCTGAAATTCTCGATAGCTTTGGCGGATAATGTCCATTGGGCGATCGTATGCTTGGCAAGTAGACCGACGCGCTGAGGTTATCCGAAGTTGGTTGCGATTTTGGTTGTTGTTTGCCCTGGGCGCAAAGGCGATCGTCAGCCTCAATGGCAGCGATCAAGCCGTTGAGCTGATCTTCTTAACTCTGCTTTCGAAAGGAATTCTTCGCCGGCATGGGCGGAGCTGGCGGCGGTACCGTCTACGTCGGGAACGGCAAAGATTGTCGGGGTCGGCGCTGAAAACCTTCGCTATAGCGGCACCTACATCGAGCAAGGCGGCCGCATAAAGGGGACTGTCAACCTATATGCGCCAACCGGCGGAACGCTGGTAACGGGCGCTCAAGTACCGGCAGACTCCAGATGGAGCCTGACGCTCGATCGACCTGCTAACTTCTCAGATGGGAAGCCACAGGCGCTCATGGTTGAGGGTCGTCCGATACATTGTTAGGGAGAAAATCGGCGATATCTGACCGCCTGGCACTCGTATTTGGGGTCGAGCTTTGGCTTAGGGACTGTTTGCGAACGGCTTTCTCAATTCATCCGCGGCCGAACGCTCTTCGTCTGCTTCGATCTCGCGGGCCTCTTCAATGAAGGCCCGCGATTGCTCAGGCTCATCCTGCATCTGCGGGAGGCCGGACCTGGTCGGATAGTCGCCGACGAGACTCCATGACCTTCTCTTCGGCTAATGGGGATCGAGGAGTTTTTTTGGCACCTTCGTGACAACTGGAGTCCAATTTAGAGGCTCGCCAGCGATCCTCTCTCTCTTCTCAATCATGGCCGCCGGTCATCAACGAATCAGCAGGCGCCCTAAAAGGCGCATAAGACGACAGGAAAAAACTAACTGACCCGCTTTCGATGTAAGAGATGAGATTACGCGCGTGCGCGATCCACGAACTGGATGCATCCCATCAACACTTTCGATTTTACCAATTTCAGCCAAATACCCCATAAGTCGATAGCCGGTTTCCGGTAAGCACATTTCACGAATGTCGTGTGAGCAATGGACCCTTTTTGCTTTGAGCATAGTCGCAGGCCGATTCAAGGTTGTTGTGGCTGCATCGCCAACGACACCCATCAATCCTTGGAATCGACGCAGGTGCGGCGCAAATGCGGTCGGATGGCTAATCGCAACGTCTGGCGCGTAATCTATCGCGCTGGCGCCTCCCCCTTTGCAATCATACTAAGCCCCTCCAAGAAGATCGAATCTCACGCACACCGCTTGGCCAAGGTAAATGCGTGCGCTGCATAGAATTGGGGCGGGCGAACTGCCCTCTACATCGGTGCGGGCTGGACTTTTTGCCCTGACCAGGCGGGCGCCGCCGACAATCCGACGCTCTCGTGGCCTTCAAACAAAGCAGTGCGGTCAGCTATCTGACCACGCTAAGTGCAAGCCGCATATCCGCCGGCCACGACGAGGCACTGACGTCGATGGGTGTGATGAGACCAGCCTCGCGATCTTACTGCCCACCCCAGTACGTCGTGTGATCGTGGATTCTCACTCTGCTCGCGTCCTCAGTCTTCGTCGGCGGGCGGCTTCCACACCCATTTCCTACAGATTGAGGCCACTCTATCTCATTCTATGCGCCGGCGCGGTTCGGCCATATCCCGGCGCGGCTATCCCTTCTCAGCAATCCTTACATCACCATCGCAACGAGGGGGGGAGTTGCGCGATCTGCCGGTCTTGTCTCTTAGGGCGCCCACCTTCAAGGAGCCCATCCGCACCCTCACCGGGCCAAGTATCGCCTGTCAACGAATGCAGAGAGAAACCGCAGACGTATGTTATTTCTGGGTTGCCTTGCATGGGCTGCGAATTAATCTTCTGGCATGATGAGGAGACCGGTCTGGACCAGTTGACGGCGCGCCTTCAGCAACAGCTTCGTCCAGCGCCAAGCGCTCTTTACTGCATTCTGCCTGGCGAGGCCTCCGGTTGCGTCCGGATCGCTATGTCAGGCGGCAAGCAATCCGGCAGCGGTTCGGGCTGCACTTCTCGACTTGCCGTCATCAGCGGTGGGCCCGCTGGCTGGAGTCACAGCCACTGTCCGACGCGCTGGACCGGCTCGACGGTCGAATCAAACGACGGGCCATCTACAACGCAGTTCGCAGCGTTCTATAGTCGATTCCGGCTTTGCGGTCCTTCCGCGGCACTTGCCTGCCACCCTCTCCCTAAAGCGACCGTGCGTGCGCGCGCCGCGTCTGCCGTCTCGCGAACGGGAAAGCACGACACAACCGTTACTCAGCCTGCTGCCTGCATTCAACTACTTTGGAGCAACACCGTGGAACTTGACCCTGCCAATTCACGCTCAGAGAACCTCGAGGATCGCATTGACCTGCAACTGGACATCGTGGCCGCCCTCATACGCGAAGAAGGCAATGGGCTCGAAGCGATCCGACTGCTAAACGCCCTGACAAACCAAATGATTAGGGCGGAACTGGAGCTCGGCCAGCTCGGCGATACGAGAACCGGGGGCCGCGCCGGCGACCGGCAAACGACGCGACTATCGCGAGACCGTGGCGTTTACTACCCAGAAGACCTTCAGGTTCTGGGACGACTTCTCGATCAGGCCGTGGCCGCATTACCGGCAGAGCTCCGAACACCCGCCAACCAAATGAAGATCGCGAAACTAATTCTGTCACGTGCAGCAGCGGACTGAGATTTCATTTTTGGCTTTTTTTTTGCGGCTGTTGGTGCGCTTATCGAACTTTATCGCTGGGCTGAGTGCTACGGCCGTACGCACCAGAGATCGACGACTTGGCGTTTATGGGCTCACCGTCCCGTAAGCGCGCCGGTTCCGCTGGCTTTTCCCTATCACAACTGTTCGCCACCATGCTCGAAAGCTGGAGGCCGCGCAGGGTCGAGCAAAGGACAAGTGCCGGCGGACACATGGCAGAAAGCAAACAAGCAGTGGCTGGAAAACGCCACAGGCTTCCAGAAACGCTTCTTAGCTTGAGACTGCGAAAGGAGCCGAACGATCCATTCTACATCGATGTTCGGCTTTGCTCGTGATCGGCATGGGCCGATCTCCCGACTGTAGGAAGAAGAGCCCCAATTATTGACCGATACCGAGCAACAAGAGCACTTCGGCTACGAAGCCGCGCGAACAATGCGAGCTGGTTTCAACCGCCTCAGAATTATTCGAATTGCGCCTGGCAATAGGACATTTGGGGTCATCGTAACTTCAACAAACATCTATATTTTCATTGAAGCATCGAGAGCAGCTCGATGTCTGAGCGTACTGCGGTTCTGATGTCCTACTTGCTGGGACAAGCCACAGACTCTCGGTTTGCGTCTGCGAAGGTACTTCCTTGTATCAGGACGTCGTGGAGTGTTGAGATGGATCAATTGTTATCCGAGCAAGTGAAGATGCAAGATGCTATCGTGAGCGTCGCATTTGATAAAGCCTGGCGCTTTGTTGAGAAGGATCCGTTGCTGGCGCATAATCGCAAGACGGTCCTCCATAGCCGGTTATGCACTTTCCTTGAGTCTTCGATAAGGAAGGGGGAACGGAATACTTTGAATTTGGCTAACGAGGCGATACGCAGCTTGCGGGCTGAACTGGCACCGTCGACCGAGCAATAAGGCGCTTGAAGCTCTACTGCCATATGAGTTTGGCTTGTTAAGGCTCTTGGGCACCTTATGCCGCGGGAAAACAACAGGGGCAGAACGTGGTGGAGCAACCTTAATCCACTCATATTCAGCCCCGCCGAAGGCGAGCACGTTCGCGAAGACTGACGCCTATGCAGCTCTTCCGGTGACCCCAAACCAGTCACCTGGAACCCAGAGCAAGTCGGCGACGAGACGGGGCGGTCGCGCTAATATTCGCTGGCGCCAGCGAAAAGCCATACGGTTTCCTCTCCTGACCTTTGGCTCGGCACGAGCTTGCGCAAAGTTCAAGAAAGAGCCTCGTCAAGCACAGCCGCATCGGCTCTTTGACATCCGTCGATCGACGTCAAGGTTGAGGAACATCGTGCTACACTTGCGATAGGTCCTGAGCGAAGCGATCCAGGCCTGAGATCGATCATCGACGCATCGCTCACGATTGCAAGCAGCACGACCGTTCTGCCGGAAGAATGAGCTTGCGCGCACGAGACGCGTCCTCGATCAACGGTCTTCATTTGCCGAACTCTCTGAAAAGCGAGTATGCACGGGACGTGTTGGCGCAGCCTGGCTTTGTCACTAGTCAGCGACAGAGGGAGCCAAACAGCTCGCAGCATTGCCTCCCGTCACTGGCCATCACGAACGGATCGTATTAAAGGAGCATCTGCGCGAAGGACCAGTGTCGGGCCCCAGCATTGCGGTCGAGGCCGTGCATGGCAAGTTGCGCGCTCCACAATCTGACGCAGCGTGCGATTGGACCCATTTCTTTCGAAAACATGTTGTGCGGCAGTTACAGCAATTCGCGTTCATATTGTTAAACGCACGGCGCCGGGGGGCACCGAAAGGAAACGACACTCGAATGAAAAAGATTCTGATTCTGACCGCAAGCATCGGCGCACTCGGTGCCGCCGCTCCCTCATTCGGCGCGGACTTGGCGGAGCAACCTGTCAAGGTCAAGGCGGTAGCACCGCCGGTCGCAGCCCCGATCATCGATTGGTCCGGCTACTATATCGGCGTCAATGGTGGCTGGGGAACGAGCCACAATTGCTGGGATTTCAATGGCGTCACTCCCGAGGGCTGCCATAATTCGACTGGCGGGACCATTGGCGGCCAGATTGGCCATCGTTGGCAGATCTTCAACATGGTCTACGGCATCGAAGGTCAGGGCAACTGGGCCGACTTCAGCGGCTCCAATGTCAGCACCGCCTTTCCGGCAAACACCGTTGGCACCACGACAGACGCATTCGGTCTACTCACGGGGCATATCGGCTACGCGTTCAATGCCGTCCTACTTTACGGAAAGGGTGGCGCTGCGGTGACCAGCAACACCTATCACCTCAACTCGGTAGCTCCGGGCACCGAGCTTGCCAACAGCAATGATGTGCGTTGGGGTGGCGTGCTGGGGGCCGGTGCCGAATTCAGCCTCACGCCGAACTGGTCAGCTGGCGTCGAGTATAACCATTTGTTCATGCAGCGGAGCAACATAAACTTCCCAGCCGCGCTTGGCGCGGATCGCGTCCACCAGGACGTTGATCTCATTACGGCACGGCTCAATTACAAGTTTGGCTCGCCCTTTGCCAAATAGAGACCTCCTCGCGGTTGCGTGAATCGGAACCCCGACTCCCGGTCGGGGTTCTTTCCTCAGTTGCTCCTCTCCCTGCCGGCCACCAATCCAGTTCTGAAGCACCAGGTGCGCTCGTCTGGGCAATGGATCCACAGGCTGGGTGGTGTGTGGCCGAGATGCTCACCACACTGGGGCAACAGGTCGGTCGGTTCGACAATTCATCGATCTCATGAAGCCCCATAACCTCACGCAGCGTGAGATAGCGGACTTGTTCCAAGGAGCGTCGTATCTGCGAGCTCGCCGAAGGCGCCACGCTCAACATGCCAGAAGCTGGAAGCCCACGATTTGGCTGTTAGTGCCCCGTTCTCACAATTCAAAGAACATGGAGGCGAATAGCGATAGCGACTGCTTGAATTCGGCTGGTCGCACCCAACTTGCGCGTCGCATTCTTGACATGAAAGTTGACTGTATTGTCGCTGATTCCCAGTATCTTCCCAATTTCCCATGACGATTTCCCCTCTGCCACCCACCGCATGCAACTGATCTCCCGTTTCGATAATGCCACTTTTCTTTCGCAACCATTTTCGCAGGGGCGGGCGATGTCGCCATAGGCGGTGTGAAACTGCCAGGCCAGCGCGTTGAGATGCCCGATTCGATTCTGAGGATCAGCATCGTCGAACGCAGATGCAAACGACACCACAGATATCCGACCCAACGGGCCAAACAACGGCACGCTCATGCCATGCTTCAGCCCGGCCTCTCTCGCCTCGTCCAATACGCGTCGTTCGTCCGGTTGAAGCTGATAGTGGTCGGCGAGTTGATCCCACAAAAACGGCCGCGAAAGCATCGGCGTCCGCCGGAGCACCGGATCGATAGTATGGTACTTGCGTTTGAAATATCGGTCGCACCAGTCTGGCGGCCACTTCACAGCCACAGTCGGCGGCGGATACTCCGCCAGCCGAAGTGGCTCAACGAAGTTGAGAGCGCCGTATGCGACTTCACTGAAGCCTTCGTTGGTGGCACAGCCTACAAGAAGCTCGAATAGCGCTCTGAGCGAATGAGTCTGGTTCGCGCATTCGGTGAAGCTAAAGAGGTCCATGATAGGCGCTTCAGTATGACGATCGAGCTCCCCGTCATCGTGTTCGATTGCGCTTGTTTCAGGCGGAGCCAAATTCCAGTCCATGAGCTGAACTCGAGTTTTAGTTATTCGTGCAGTCTGAGCGCTCGCGCTGTGCCGGGCGCCATTCGCAGTATTCGTTGACCTGCCGCCGAAAGCGCGGGCATAATCGCATCAAACACTGGAGATAGCGCCATCATCCTGCCTCCGAGGCTGAGCGGAAGGGATCGGTCCAGTTCGCCGATAAGCGCACTGGCCAAATCGGAGATCATCGCCCATCATCCGTGTTGAAGGATTGTGCCACCGACACGAACCCAACGGTGTCCCGTTTGATGATGTCGGCACCGATAGAAAATCCGCTGTCCTGGACTGAGCTTCCAAACAGCTCTAGCGCTAGAGGCTTGGCTCTGTTGAGCTTGCATGGCGAGAAAACGCAGCCGAACGCCGCTTTGGTTTGTCTCGAGGCCGAGCACGACGAGATCCATGGCTCTGATCTGCGCGATACAGCTAAGCTCGACCGGTTGGCGGCGCGGGGGGCTCGACGAGCGTCCTGTCAGCATCCATTCTCCTTAGAGACGAAGACAACAGGAGAGTCATGTCTTTTCCCAATCTTGCGAATTGCCATCGCTAACCGTTCGCCGATTCTCCGCCGTGCGACGGCGCCCGGGACGCGATCGATGAGCAACACGGAACAGTCGAGGCAGAAGCCGTACTCCTCGCATCATTGTGCGGCGTCTCATCGAATCCGTCCGGTAGGCTTGGCGCAAACGTGCCGAAAGGGGCCACCTTAAAGGCCTAACGAGAGATACTCGTAACCGCGAGATCTGCTTGATGCGGAGGACACTTTGCATGCGCTTCTCCAGCAGTGAGAGGACCCGCCGCCAGACTAGCAAGTGTCATACCATCTGTTGATTTCAGCAAAATCAAACGTCGCAGAACGGGTTTCGAACGCCCACGGTTGGTCGCGACGTAGGAGCGTCGAAGCATTTATGACATCCGGAGGAAAGGCGACAGCACCATTGCGAGGCGCGGCACGAGGTGAGCTACAGCAAGAAATACAGCTCACCTCGGCGGCCCCCTCGAGGGCCGCCCCCCTTAAGGCCCAAACGCAGCCCTATTGCGGCCCAGTCAAGTACCAAGTCCGGCAATTGATGGGACGGTCCAAACACAGCACTCGTTAAGGAACTTGAACTGACTGCACCTCCGGCCAGCGCTTCCGGCGAAGCTCTTAGATCGTCCCAAGCAGAAACACAGTTAGATCGCACCTGATGCACGAAATCATGATGGGCTCGGTGGAAGACGGCGAAGACCATCGCCAAGGTCGGTGAAGCATGGCTACTCTGCTCTTCGCGATCATCTCACTGCTCTATGCGAGCGTTGGCCAGGCAGGTGGCACTGCATTCGTCTCGCTAATGGCATTTTTGGGTATGTCATCGACGGAGATGCGCCCGACGGCGCTTGGTCTCAACATTGTCGTCGCGACTTACTCTACGTGGCTCTTCAACCGCAACAAGGTCGTTGACTGGGCAATCCTGCGCCCGCTTCTCTTTTCGTCGGTCCCAGCGTCGCTTGCCGGTGGCTTGATTGTGCTCGAAGACCACATGTACAAGACGCTGACCGGGCTTGTTCTTCTTCTGACGAGCGCAATGATGATCATGCAGCGGAGACGAGCTGCCGATCGTCTTTGCGAAACTTCGCTCACGGCAAGCGTGAGCATTGGCGCGGCCCTTGGCCTGATTTCCGGCCTGACCGGCGTGGGCGGCGGAGTGTTCCTCGCGCCGACGCTCATCACACTGAATTAGGCATCACCGAAGCAGACCGTCGCGTTATCACCGCCTTTTATTCTGGCCAATTCCACAGTCTGCTTCGTCGGAGCTCTTTTCGGCGGCCAATTTCCCTCTCCGGATTTGGCTCTTTACGCTATCTCCGCGCTGGCGGGTGCGGTCGCTGGAACGGTAGTCAGCCTGAACTACCTGAACCCGGCAGGCATCAGATTTATCCTCGCTGCGGTTATACTCGTTGCCGGCATCCAGTTGGTTCTCGCTTGAAAGTCTCAACTCCCATTTTCGTGGGATCGGCAGGAGATCCAGCACGGTCAGATCGGGGTGCAACATGACGGAGGCCGCGGCTTAAGTCCGGTCGGCGCCTTGCCTAACTCTAAAGCCGACAACGCGACCACGAAAAGCTGTCGGGTCGAGCGACGATGGGGCGGATCACCTCGTGCATCCCAGCTGATCGCCATGAGCCGAGCGGTCCGTACCTAGTCACATCCCGTTCGCGCTTCCAATTTGGCGGGAGGGTCAATGTTGGCTGGGCGCACGAGCGGGATGAGGCGCTCCTCCAACTCGTCTGTGGCTTGCGCGGCCCTCTAGGGCCACGAAGCCGTCAAAATGTCGCGCGTGCTGCCTTTGAAATCGGCCGCGCCAAAATAGCATCCTTTTACCGGCCCCCGATGAGTTCGATGCCTTCGGCGTTGTACAACAGAAGCTGGGTGGAGTGCCCACTTTCGACCGATCCAGCTGTTTGGCGGCAATCTCCTTGAGGCCTGGCTAGGCTCAGCTCTCATTCGCGCGAGACACGAGCTTCAGGTTCGATTGGCCTACCGAACCACAAACTTCCTCGATCCATTGTGAATGGACTGAAATACCAGGATGCGAAGGTTAATTTCATGCACTGAACAGGCGCAAGATCTCCCAGCCGGCTCCTGCACGGAAGGCTCCAGCTCGCAGCCGAGAACATATGACGGGATGGTCGACGCCTGACCATGCGGTCTATGTGAAACTGAGAGCTGCGATCGCATCGCTGCGACGCCAATGAAGGCTAACGGAATAGATATGCGGGATCTGGCAGGGATCGATAGCTCCAAAGCCGATGTAAAATGAAAATAACCCAGTTGATGAACAAGAGTAGAAACTATTGCAGATAGTGTCTCGTCCGATGCATCCGGCCGGACTTCGCTTTGCCATCAGCAAGACGTCCAAAGCCGTTGTGAGTTGGTGAGCTGCATTAGACAGCGACGAGGCCGCCGAACCAAGGCGCCCCGACGCACTTCGCCGGGGGGGCTGAAGTGCGCTGGGGTCGCCCCACATCATCAGTACATCCGTGATGATGCTTGTGGCAATGAGACAACCAGCGTGGCGGAATTGAGGCTTATGCGTTCGATACTAGGGATTAGGAATTGTTATCGTCTACTGCGCTAAAACGATATGAATCGCACGTCGCGTCACGTTGTGCTCTTGCGCTCCTCGCGCTCCCATCTGGCAAGCAACTTATCTTCCGTGTCACGCCGGCCCGACGGAGGCATCCTTCGAACTCTGTGAGCAACCAATCGGCTTTGCTTGAAAAACCGGTTTGAAGATCCAGAAGCTCAGCTGCTCATGGTGAGACCTACAAGTCTCTGTTTTCGTCGCAAAAACAACTGGCCACCAGCGAATGCGAACCGACGTGCCCTCGGATGAGCGATTGATCGTTCGCGCCGGCTCGTCGGGCACGTCTAGCCGCTTCAACCGTGCTCGCACGAGAAGATTCTTACCTAAACGTCCAGATAATCGCCAACGAGCGGCTCTCACTCCCTGCTCTGCCCTAAGCCGCGTTGGCAGTAACATCGAAAACGGGACCAGATCTCAGAAACTACTAGCCGGGTTTGACATAACGCAAAGACACAAGAGAGGCCATCGGTTAGCTTCATGCTGTTTTAGCATGGGAAAGTTAAGCCTTGCAGACCTCCCTTCTAAACAAGTATGGCGATGCTCGCCTGCCTTGGTACACCATCTATCCAACCGTACCGGATTTCTCCGCGATGGTCGGTGCCAAGACTTGTGAGACATGGCTGAGGCGGCTGCCGCCCGACGAGCCCGTATCGCTCTACATCCACGTTCCGTTCTGTCGCTCTATATGTTGGTATTGCGGCTTCCCTACAAGCCTCACTGGCGGCGAGCGACCGGTTCGCAATTATTTGGCGGCAGTGCGGGACGAGATAGGCTTGGTCGCAGAGCAAGTGCCGCGCGCTCTGCCGGTGCGCGACGTGCATTTCGGCGGCGGGACGCCGACCACCATTGCACCGAGCGATTTTCTCGCCTTGATGGAACTCCTGCGCCACTGCTTTGCATTCAGCAAATCAGCTACCATCGCCATAGAAATTGATCCGCGTGGGGTCACGGCCGAAATGGTCGAAATGTTACAAGCGGCCGGAATCAGCCGCGCGAGCATCGGCGTGCAAAGCTTCGATCCGGTGGTTCAAAGGTCGGTCAACCGCGTGCAGAGCGAGGTGCTGACAGCTTCGGTCGTCGAAAGTCTACGCCAGCATGGCATAAGCCGCATCAATTTCGACCTTCTCTTCGGACTGCCGCATCAGACGGTGCAGACCTGCGTGGACTCCGCGCGGACGGCTCTGGCCATGCGGCCAGACCGGCTCGCGGTTTTCGGCTATGCTCACGTCCCCTCCTATATGAAACGTCAGCGCCAAATCGATGAGACGGCGTTGCCCGATAATGTCGCCCGCGCTGAGCAAGCCGCGGCTATTGCAGATACGCTGGTCTCGGCCGGCTACCGCCAGATCGGGCTCGACCATTTCGCCCTGCCCAATGACGAGCTCGCGCTGGCCCAGAAAGCTGGTCGGCTGCGCCGCAACTCCCTGGGCTATTCGGCTGATACCTGCAAAACCGTGATCGGCTTAGGTCCGTCAGCCATCGGCCGTCTGCGTGACGGTTACGTCCAGAACGAGATCGCAACCGCTTCCTATCACCAACACATTCAGGCTGGCCGTCTGGCAATTTCAAAAGGCTACTGTCTCACCGCCGAAGATCGCCTCCGCGCCGCGATCATCGAGCGTTTGATGTGCGATTTGCAGGCCGACGTACCAGCGATCTGTGCTGCTCACGGATTTGATCCGTTTCCTCTTCTCAATTCGGCCGAGCGCCTGGGAATGCTTGCCGAAGACGGGATAGTGGAGATTGAAGAGGGATTCATTCGGGTCAAGCAGGAGCACCGGTTTGTCATTCGCGCTGTTGCTGCCGCGTTCGACACTTATCTCGACCGCATCCCAATTAACTAAGCCACGCATGTGAGCAGACCCCAGAGCTCTAAGCTCTTTGCGAGGCAGCGATCGGAAGAAGCGCCTCGGGACAGGCTGATTTCGAAGAAGCAGCGGCGGTGTGATGACACGAGCTTTCAGGTATAGTCTCAGAACTGGCGAGGGCTGATTAAAAAGGGAGCTGATCGCAAGGAGAGGCGCAGCGCGCTCAGCCGCTCAGGGCCACGCCTCGATCATGCGGAAAGTGCTCCGCCCCGCCTCCCCCCGGAGCACTCTCGATGATAGTGACGGCCTCAGTGACATGCCGCTGGAGACGACGGCGCCCGCACAAGCTCGGGTATTTTACGGCCGGAGGCAGCTTTGCGAAGCTACGGTCCACCTCATCGAGCACAGTTGGAGACTCGACACGCCTGCAGCGTCTCAGACCTCAAGGCTCGGCTGCCTTCGGTCCGGCGATCACTGGCGCGCCTCCGACGGAAACAGGTGCCTGTGGTTTGGACCGCCCGAAGCGTTTCCTGACGACGCTCGAAACCGCCCGGGCTGGCGCCGAAGGAGGCTCGGAAGCAGCAGAAGGGACAGGTGTTAAACTCTGCAGCGAATCGATCCGCGAAGTCAGCATGGTGATCTGATCCAGGATCCCTTTGAGGTCATCCCGCTGGGCATTGATCCGGCTGTTGAGTAATGCGATCTCATCGCCAGTTTTCTGCTGTGCCCAGTTCATCTCAAACAAGGCTGCTCTGTCCTCCAGTGAGAGGCTCATCGTTGAAGCGACGTCCCGGGCTTCCGGCGTCTCGACAAACGCTTCAAGGTGAGCCCAAAGCCAGACGCCAGCAGCACACGAGCTGACGAGGACAAGCGGGAGCGCCAAAATCGGGAGAATTCGTCTTGACGGCCCGCGCAAGAGCGGCCGCAAGTCTGAAGCGGCCGCTTGATCAATCAAGTCCATTGTCCCTCGCCTAAGATCCCATCCAGCAGGCTTGTTTTGTCGACGCCATAGGCTGCGATGCTCACGCGCTCCAGGAGCTACGAGCGTCGAGGATAATCAATCTTGCCGAGCTTCCCGATCGGCTACCCTGCTCCTATGAAGCGCTACTTCTTGAGGAACGCAACGCGACAATTTGCGCGCGTCCTCCATGGTAGCGTCACCAGCGAGCAACGGTACTCATCTTCGCTGGCGATGGCGCAGCATTTTTTCACCATTCAGAAGAACCCTGGAGATTTTCTTACCCACGGCACGAATGCACACCGTTCACTCGTTCCTGAAGTGTGTTCGATGGAGCCCCCCTCACGGCTTGCCGAGACCAGCAACTTCCTCTGGGACTCGCCACGTAACCGCAACGGCTGATCGGCCGAACGGCAATGGCCGATTGGACCGGCAACCATTGCACCTGATCAACTACCAATTCCGGCAGGTTGTTCGAGATGACGGGCTCGTGGCAAGCGTGACCAACGAACGCCGCGCACGTCAAGGATTCGGATGCAAGAAAGGTTGTGCCGCGCTCACGGCAGCCAGCAACTGTTCGCCGATTCCCGCCAAAGCCGCTCAATGGTCGATTCCTCCGGTCTCCTGGGCCGTCACGTTGGATGTTGTGGTGAGGTTGCCGCGCGCGCAACTTCAAGCCTGGAGATTGTCTCGTGTTTCGCTGACAACGATACCGCTAAAGTGCTTCGTGAATCCAAGCCTCTTGCACGGCGAGCCTTGCTTTCCGGTAGCTGCCGTTTCGTCCAGAATGCCGCCTTCGATGCAGATGCGCGACACCGCCAGACCCGCCTGACCCACAGTGAGCAGGGCGGACATTCGCAATGTTTGGTGGCCAGGACAGCATGCCCTCGCGCGCTCATCGTGAGCATTTGCCGAGGCAGCGCCCTTCTCTGGCTCTCGGCGCACCGGCGTTATGCACCAGCAGAGTTTCGGACCAGATCATCATCGCGCTGGGGGCTGAGAGGTTCAGCAAGCCTGAGTGGTCCTCTTCGGATGGATCGTGTTCTGGCTCGTCCCCCTCGCCCTCGGACGCGAAAACGTCGGGAGCTCACTCTGGGCCAATCAGGCGCAGTTCAACCTATTCATGGCCAGCAGACGTGGACCCGAAGTACGCCATGCGTGATTGCCTTCTTACGACGACCTCGCCTCGGACATACTCGGCTACGGCAGCACTTTCTTTCAATTTCAGACCCAGGGGAACGCAATCTGCGCTTGTTATCGCATTTTCGCTAGCGGCTTGTCTGGTCGGCAATTCCGTACTGGGACAAACCGCGAGCGGACTTGATCCTAGTTCTATGGATCAGGCCAGCAAAAGAGGAAAGACCTCCGATCGGGCCGCAAGGCTCCGGATCGACCTGATCCGTCAGGCAATCCGCCCTCCTGCTCCGGCGCCAGCAGCAGGTCCCGGAGCGCCTTTTGAGAAGCGCGGCAATACGGGCAGGGGTGCCCAGACGAGACCGCAAAAGACGATCGATCCCTTCGAAAGGTACGACAAGCTGCGTGAAAAAGGGTTGTGGTTCAACATACCTGGCCCTGCGGACACGATTGGTCAGGACAATGACGGCGTTAGATCGGCGCTGGCAGATGTCGGCATCGGCTACATCGGCTGGACGCACAACAGCTTTGTAAACAACCAGCTGCCGAATGCGGCCAGAAGCACTATCGCAAACCAGCTTTATATGGGCCAGAACCCGACCTTCGCATCGGCAAACTTCATGATCGTCACCTACGATCTCAGCCGGTTTGGCATTGCCGACGGACAGATTGTCGTAGGAGCCGAGCAGCAATACTGGACGTGGGATCGACCGGGACCAGATCGAGCGGGAATCAATACGCTCGCCTACTACCAGACTTTCTTCGACAGAACGTTAGAACTCAAACTTGGCTACCTCAGAAATCAAAATGAGTTCACCGGCACATTGTTTGGAGGGATTACAGGATCGAACATGTCTGCCTTGTTCCAGGGAGGGATGAGCACCAATGCTGCGCCGACGCCGGCGGTTAACTTGAAGTACAATTTTGACGATCGCTTTTACAACAAGGTCTCCGTCCAGCGCTCAATCAGTCCAGATGGTGCCTATGCCCACATAACCGAGAATCCCACCGGCTTGAACTGGAGCACGGCCAATGCGGGCATCCTTCTCGTTGACGAAGCCGGCTACAAGAGCAAGGCTGCTGCAGGCGTACCCGACACGTGGCTGCGGGCGGGCGTTGGTTTGAACAATAGCCGCTACACGAATTTGGCGGATCCCAAGCAACAAAGGGAGAGCGGGAACCATTTTCACTACATCGCTGCGGACAGGCAGCTCTGGCAGATTGACGCGAGTGGGACGCCGTCTCGCGGCATCTATGGCGGCTTCTCCATCATGGGAGCTCCGCCGATCCTCAACAAGATCAGCCAATATTACGAGCTTCGTCTTTATGCGAAAGGGCCCTTTGATAGCCGGCCCAGTGATCTGATTGCACTCGTTGCTAGCAAGACGAGCTGGAGCAACTTTGCGGTGGATGCTGCCCTGGCTAAAGGCCAGCTTGCGCATCGTGATACCACGGCAATCACCGGAACATATACCGCCCATCTTGCTCCGGGAATATATGCAGGCGTGGGATTATCATACGTTCATAACCCCACAAGCATCACGCACACGCCCCAAACTGAACACGCACTGAATGTGTTAGTGTCTACTTTGATATTCTTCTGATCATGGCAATCGCTCTTCTGCTCCCACCTGCTCGTGACGCATGGGACCTGAGCTTCGCCATCTCTTTGAAAGGATCGGCCGCATCTGCGCCAGACGAGCCGGTTAGGTCGGATATGAGGCGCCAGCTAAAAGGATTATGGAAAAGGACGTCGTTAGTTCTCCAGGCAAATTGGGCGGATTGTTAAGGAGAAGATGTCGGAGCGCCGTCATTTCCGAGGTTGGCCAGCGCGAATAACCTCCCGTACGGAACCATGGCCAGGTCAGGTTCTCGAAAGCTTGCCCGACTAGGCAGACCTGTTCAGGGATCCTGGAGTGAGGTTGGCGTGGACCCGCAAAATTTTGACCCGTTTAACGTGCCAGCTCGGTCGCAGGTGCAGCACGACGTCTCGCAAGAGCCGCAGACAAGCCAGGCCGGACAAGATGGCTTTGAGCAGCACTTGGGTGAGGCGAGGCAGGCCGAACCCACTCCCGTCGGCGCTGGAGGCTCCTATCCACATCTATCTACAGAAGACCGGGACCTTATCGACAGGGCGATTGCTCAATATACGGCTCAGAACAACCCACAACCGAACACGGCCAAGCTCTATACTCAGGCACTTAGTCGACTGGCGAATGACCTCCGCGCCCGTGGCCAAACGACTAAGGGACCACCAGTCCCTGGTTAATCACCTAGATACTTACTTTCCGAAAAACGCCCTCATGAAGACAGGCGTAAACGTGCTTCGTGCGTATCATGATTCCGGTCATTTGGTTTCTCGCGGGCGACCGCGCGCGCTCCCCTCAGCGAAAGACGCATCTAACGATAGCAAGCAATCCCCGGACGAAGCGATGGATGCACGTGCCCGGAGTAATCTTCTGGCAAGCGAGGACGCCACCATCAATCATGAACATGACGAGCTCAATCGAGAGCAGCGAAAAGACAGAGGACGCTGAACGATCTGGAAGAAGTTCTCGTATATCGGAAACCGAGCGCAAGCACCGCTTCGGGAGGAAGTGGCGGAGCAATGCCGGTCGCCTCAACGGGCGTCATAATCCGGGGGCAGTGGGACAGGCGGCCTCTTTATCCCGAGGATGCTGCCGATATCTTCAGGCTTGAGGAAGCGCTTATTGAGGGCGGGACGGCCGCCGTTACGGCGAAGCAGCATGCAGGTTCTCTTATTGGCTATAGCCGTTGGCTCTTCGCAAACAACAAGCCAAGCATTGTTGCTCGGCTAGACGGCAAATCGCTGAGCGATGGCAGTGACGTGCGCGAGTTCAGCGGTTCCTCTAATAGCAACAGACTCGTTATAGCATTAGAGCATCTGCGGACCTTTCGGTCGACGGGCGTAGTCGTGCCCATCGTGCGTCCGGGGCGCACTCGCGCTAAGCTCAATCCTCCCAACGTGCCTCCAATCAATCCCGAAACCGCGTCACTGACGGACCCGATACGCATCGACGGCGCCGCTGCGCAGCACCGCGCGTTGCAGGTAGCTAAGCGGCAAGAGGAGCATCAGGAGGTGCAGGAAAACCTACCCGTCCCGTTGGCGTCGGCTCTCCTCCAAGGACAGGTCGCGGTCGATCCAGAGCAGCTTCCTCAGGAGCAGCTTCGGCGCGGACTGGACCATCTTGATGACGAAGCAATCCCTCTGCCAGTTCCCGTCCGTTCAGAGGAGGAGCTTCAACGACTGGAGAAGAACTTGCACGACGAACTTCAGGGACGATTGGAGGATCATGCAGCTCCTTCGTTCTTCATTGATCCGGAGGAGTTTACTTTCGATCCAGACCAGTTCTCTCCAGCGGAGTTTCGGCGACTGCTGGAGGATGAAGACGCACAGGAGGTTACCGAGGGGCGAGATGATCAACCCGCACCTCGGCTTTCGCCCAAGAGCAAGACGCATCCGATTCGGAGCAGCTACCTCAGGCAGATCTTCGACGAGTACTGGATCATCTCGATGATCAACCCAGCGACTCGCCAGTCTCCGTCCCTCCAGAGGAGCTGCGGCAACTGGAAAAGGACTTGCACGCCGCGCTTCACGGACTACGGGATGATCACTTCGCTCCTCCTGTTTCCATTGATTCAGAAGAATTTACTTTCGATCCAGGGCGGTCCCCTCCAGAGGAGCTTTGGCAACTGCTTGATGATGAGCCCGCAGAGCAGCTACAGGAAGGGCACGATGATCAATTCGCCTCGCCGTCTCTTATCCAGGAGCAAGTGGCATTCGATTCAGAGCAGCTTCTTCAGGGGGAGCTTCGGCGAGTACTCGATCTTGTCGATAATCAACACGTCCCAGTCTCCGTGCCTTCCGAGGAGCTCCAGCAACTGGAAAAGGACTTACATGACGAGCTTCACGGACGACAGGATAATCACCTTGCCGCTCCAGCGTCTATTGATCCAGAAGACTTTGCTTTGGATCTGGAGCGATTCCCTCCAAGTGAGCTTCGGCGCATGCTTGATGATGAATAAGCAGAGGAGCTTTCGGAAAGCCGAGATGATCAACCCGCCCCGTCCGCTTTCGTGCAAGGGCACATCGCGATACGGGGTACCGCCAACTTGTATCGCAAAGGACTCCAGCGAGCTTACCATGATTGATGGCAGCGTTGATCGACTACCCTCGTCTAAGCTGGTGGCCGATCTAGGAAAGACTCGAATGGCCAAACGCGCACGCATTCGTCGCACCAACAAGAAGGACGGAAAGAACCCTCACGAAAGGATCACACACGTCGGCGGACTAAACCCCGACGGAACGCAGCGGAAGCGATCCATCGATGACGGCAATCAAAGACATCGAGAGCGGCGAATGGAAGTTCTATGTCGAAGAATACCGCCGCAGGGTTGATGTGATGTGAGCCACTCACGACGGGCACAAGTACATCAAGACGACGGTGGACGGCATCCAACCCGACAATGTCCTTTCGCTGCTCGTCGAGTGTTGCTGATGATCGCCGGTCCGCACGTTGAGCCCCACTCTGGCAGCGCTCTCAAGGGGGTCTGCCCGATAGGTAGGCCGGACGCCCCTCCCAGATACCAGTCAGCGCCTTGCGAGCGTGAAGGCTGAATGCGCGGGATGCCCCCCGAACGCATCCTCCGGCAACAGCAAAAGGCGATTGCGTCGGCATTTGACGATGGCCCCAGGTGTCATCTGGTCAGCGCGTAATATCCGCCCCAGCCGCCTCAGCTCGGCCGGCGAACGCTTCTCCCGTTTATGATCACCGTCGACTTCGACCAAAGTGGAAGTTAGCGGCAACGTGATTCGACGCTTTTGTCGGCCCTGAAAAGCGCTGTCCCTACCACGCGCCGCTAACTTGGGTGGGCTGCCTTGCCATAACAAAGCTACCACCTCGCCTTTCCCAGGAGTGTCGTCAAGCTCCAGGGACTGCGAATTGTAGCGCCAAGAGCGCTCGTGGGATGCCTACCAGGGTTGGTAGCTTGGCCTTCACTTCATGAAGGAGCGCGATAAAGTGAGGTTTGGCCCAGAAGATCGGCACAAGCACATCAAGATGACACCGTGCTTGCGAGCAGGTCGGCTGACTTCGCCCCAGCCTCATGCTCGTTCAATACGCGACAATCTGTCTTCCGTGAACCTGGCGCGCTTCATTTGTTCGTCCTTCTTCGGGCCGTCCTCTAACTCCTTCCAGGAGCAAATACTCAGTCGCAGGTCAAATCTACGATGGTCTGCGAGAGCCTTCCGACCAGGCTTCGGTTACAGCTACTTATCGGCAGGGCTGGTTCGACAAACGAAGGAGCGGGGTGGCACTCCGAGCATGAGCTGGGACAGATAAGGAATGTCGCGCACGGTCCAGCGAACCGCAAGCGCGACGGCAACAATCATTGCCCCGAGAAATGCAGCCGCGGCCGCCCTCGTTGTGGGGCTCCACAATTCTCCATACTGTATCGAATCCAAAAGACGGAATACCGTACCCTGGATCAAGTACAGCACCAGTGTGCTCGGTCCCAGTTTCGCGGCGATAAAGCGGACCACCCGATTTGAGCGGCCAACATTCCATGATCGAAGTAGGACCTCAATCATCACCGCTGAGGCAGCTGCGGAGCCAAGAAACATCAGAAGCACATTCTTTGCGGACTGCAAATCCTGGACCAAAGCGAGATTGTTGTAGACATAAGTGTCGTTGCGCCAGACCAGAAAGCACATCATCGCCACCATTGAGGCAGACATAATCAAGAACGGCCCCTGAGAGCGCACTATGCTCGTCCACCGCTCTCTCGACTGCGCAAATGCGAATCCCAAGCAGAAAAACGGGTACGTGTACTTTATGAGAGGGAATATGGAAAAGGTCAGAGGTGCGAGGACGACCAGAATGACCGATACCAAGAAGACCCAGGACGAGGAATGATTGAAGATCGAAATAGTTTTGGCGAGAAGAAAGCAGATGAACGCGGCCCAGACGAACCAGTATGTGCCGGCGAAATCATTCAGGAACTGCAAAACGCTATCTGCTGCGCCCGCGGGTCGGGGAAACACGGTCAACTTTAATGTCTCCAGGAGAGAGCACCAAAACAGCATAGGCAACAGGAGCTGCATCGCACGATCGCAGATGGCTTTCGTGAAGGGCTTTCCCGTTAGCGCTCGGCAGGAAAGATAACCGCTTATCGCCATAAAGAGAGGCATATGGAACATGTAGATCCATTTGAAACTTGCCGAATCCCAAAACCCTTCATTTCGGTAGAGGATATATTGGATCAGGTGGCCGACGATCACTAAAATAATGAGCACTCCTTTGGTGAAGTCCAAAGCGAGATCGCGATCGCGCGCTCTCTCAGGCATGACCTTTCCTGTTACATGATGTAGCAACATCTCGCCACGCTTTTCCAATTAGCCGAATACATAGCTCGCGACAAATCGACCTGTCCGATGACGGCGGAGACAATCGCCGCTCGAGTCTGCACTCCAATAGCTGACTGTGCGATAAAGACCCAAAGGAAAGGGGAAACGAGCTATACGATGGTTTATCGATTTCTTTCGACCAACCAATGAGCGGAAGAGCTGTTTGAAAGTCATCGCGAGGAGTCATTCCATAGCGTAATAACTGAACTGCGCATGAAGGCTTAAGCGTATGCACGCTGCGAAGTAACACGCCCGCCGCGGATTTTGGCCCATCGTTACGAAAAGAATTCGTCAGCAAACCTTTGTCTGGTAGCCATGTTCTTGGTGCTTGTTCCGTCGGCTGCACTCCGCGCTGTGCTCCCTCGATGACAAACGCGCTCGATCTGCAGGGCTCGCTGAGCGAAGGTTTTCAAGAAGAATTGGCGAGTTTTTGTGAAAGGATCAGGGATGCAGAAGGCATCTTAGGGCATGCACCAAATTCGTAGGATCCAATGAGCCTGCCTGGTTCTACAATGAGGACGCTGCACGGTTCAGTCCGTGACCTAGCAGCCGATCTCGCCTGCCAAAAGCCGCGTATAGGAACGCCGCACGCGAGCTGCCCCGCCGAGAGACGGGGATTGCTGCCCTGCTGCCTCTTCAGCCACGTTCAGGAAAAATGCGAACGCGCTGGCGTCCCTCGCGTTCCACCAACTCGCCCCTGTAAGGCACTCCGCGGATCTCGAAATAGGTCGGCCGCCCAGGCTGGGGCATGATGCGCTCGCCTTCCAAAACGCGCACGAGGTAAGACGGCAGGAATCGCTCCCTATGCTCCCAGCCGCCCCGGATAAGATAGCCAAGATCGACTGCACTTTCCTCGGTTTGCCTTGCGCTTACGATTGGCGGTGGGCGATGCAGCGACTGGGATGGCCCGGCCTCGTTCGTCCCACCGGCGCGCGGGTGATGAACCAGGCGAACATCCCTGCGACCGCCTGGTCCAAACGTAGCCGAATAGAGCTCACCGTTGATCGCAAACTGACTCGGTCCGAACTGGTTTGGCAGCAGATTGATATTGCCCAGGACATCGATCAACACGTCTGAAGCCGCCTGCGAGCGGTGGCGCCAGCCGGCGCCAACAATTGTGCCGATATCCCGTAGCTCCGGCGCCGCGGTCGGCAGTCCTGCGAACGACGATGCGGCTGCAAGCTCAGGTGCTGGCGCAGAGTGCGCATCGTCACGCAAGTGGTACGGCGTTGACGGGTCCAGATCGACGAAGGAATCGAGGCCGGCATAGATGTTTGACGATTGGGGCCGAACTGACGACGACGATGCGGGCTCTTGCATCTGTTGCCCAAGCCAGGCCCATGCGCCCTGGCTTGGGGTAGCGGGAGTCGCAGGAAGTCCGACTGGCAGATCAGCCTGGGCGGCCCAGTGCGGCGCTGGAACCGGTGACGCAGGACCGTGGATTTGCTCCCCGAGCCAGTCCCAGGCTCCCGCGCTCGGCGTTGCCGGCGTTGCGGGAAGTTCCTGCGGCGAGTGAACCTGCCGAGTACCTTCCGCAGACGGTTGACCAGGGTCCTGAGGAGGCAGCAATCCGAGCGCCCTGTTCGCCTGAAGGATTTGCTGGTAACGGCCGAGCCTGACCAGATCAGCGTTGATCTTGCTGTCCTCCGTTTCGCGCTCGTACTCCTCCACATCCTGGGCGAGGCCAGGGGTGGACAGCCGGCCGGCGATCGGCTGCCTATCATTGGTCTGCAGCCACTCACTCAGCCTGAACATGCGGCGAGTTTGCCTGTCGATCGTCCCTGGGTCGATCCTGTGTGTCGCCTTTTCCGCCGCCGCCCACATGCGGATGAGGGTTGCGTCAGCATCCTGAGGAGCCAGTCGTCGGACATCGGCTACCAGGCTGTTTCCGGCGCCCACCTCACGAAGCTTCTTCAAGGCGGCCTTGATGCGCCTGGCGCGGTCCTTTGCGTAGGTGTCAACGTCCTCATCGAGCTCAGCTTCCAGCTGGTGGCTGCCCACCTCCGGATTGTCCTGCTGCGCGTTTTCCAATTCCCGGCGAATTCGATCCGCGATTGAGGGCCTGCCGGCCGCGCTCAGGCGCGCGCTCAAATGGCGCAAATCGGTTGCCGCATTCTTGATCGTGCCGTCGCTGAGGTTACCCGTCGCCTTGTTTCTGAAATCTTCGATGAGCTCCTCATCAGCGGCAGAGACCCCGCGCGTCCGGCCCGGTTGCCTTGCATAATCAATTCGTAGACTCGTCGGAAAAGAGGGCTCAGATTGCCCCGCCTCGCGCGAGGACTTTTCACTGCCGCTCCCTCCAAGGGCTTTGCCGATTCCAGACTTGAAGCGTGACCATAATCCGCGGCTTTTTCCGCTCTTGGTCGACGCGGCAGGCTCCGCGTCCGGAAAGGTATAGCGTGCGCTGCTGAACAGATCATCGCGCAAACTGGATTGCGGCACTTGCGCCAAAGCGGGAAGCTGAGACCGAGGAATGTCTACGCTCCGGCGCGTCGGGCCTATCGAACTCTCCCTAAATGCGGAGTGTGGCGGCACCCGCATCGACCCACCTAGCTCATCCCTCCGGACTGCTCGTCCGCGTGCGGTAAGAGCCCGATCAGGCGACGTTGATTTGGTTTCATCAGAAGGATCGAGGTTCAAGCCCTCCAGCCGCCTTTCAAATTCACCCTGCTCGGAGGGATTATCCTCTCGCTGCCCATTTCGCCCCTGCAAGGCAGCGTACTCCCGCATCCAGGCTCCTGAATTCAAGAATGGGTCAACCGGATCCATCCTGCTCTCCTCATGTTTGTATTGGCAATGCAGCAATCCGCACGGCCGGCAGCAGATCGTCTAGCGAGACACGATTCTCGATTGTTGTAGCTGCAACCTTTCGAAAAGCTGACGAGATCTGGACATTGCTGCGCGATTGACGGCCTCTCGTCCGGCCGACCGCTTGGCGACAGGACGGGTGCGCTCCCGCTTTTCCGCACCTCTTCGCCGGGCCTATTCCAGTCGACGAGATATCAATGGATCGCCCTGTCGATCGTGAGAGGAATTCAAACGTCACAGCGGGGATCACTCAGCCTCGACAAGGATTATCGCGCAGTCACAGATCAATTAAGTTCCGGCCACTCCGGCGAGCTTTGTCTTGAACGTCAACCAAAGCGAGTTGGTTCGCTGCGGTAGCGCCTATGGAAGAACTCCTTTCACCGCCGCGCCACCTTGGTCTTATCAACAACTTTCAACTGGGAGCTCTCGCCCCGACGAGGCTTTCGAGCGGAGTACACCTCGCCTTGCGTCCCAGCTTTCAAAGCTCGGCAACACCGAGAGGAACTGATCGACGCAGCGCGCCGTCGAAGCGCAAAAGCACCTTGTCAGCAATTGGCGGGACTGCAGCATCGATCTTCTTCCGCCGCAGAGCAATGATGATATACCTGCGGCGGTTTGAGACTTCATAACTCGAGGCCGCCACGCGCGGCCAGCACGCGGTGCATGACCTCGCGTTTAATCTCGCTGGCGAGCTCGTTTCGGACTTGGGCTCCGAGCACCCGCTCCGCATCCGGATTGCCTGGAAGACCGTGCTGGGCCAGACGCTGATCCAAGCGGGTTTGAAACTCCTCGCCCATGGCTGCGACGAGCCGTTCTTGCATCGCTTCATATTCATCAGGAGCGATTCGTCTTAGCACCGTCTCCCAGGGTTGCCAGCGGGTTGCCATGTAGTCGGTAAACTGGTTCGCTTCTTGCTCACGAACCAAGTCCAGAGCGCGCGCCGCATCGTCGGACGTCACGTGAGAAACCGTCAGAAAGCGCATGTCAGGGGCGACGTGGATCAGCTCCAGCGGCTCGCGCAGAAGATGTTGATAGGCCAAGTAGACTTCGACGTCGTCTAGGTTCGGGTGCAGGGTGAGGAGCGAGTTCACTCGGTCGCGCGCGATCCCGTCCAGCGCGTCTAGGCGGAATGCAACGCGGCCGCGCTGGATCAGTTGGTCGAGCCTATCATCATACCCCCCCTCCTCCACGTCAGCATTGAGGCGCGCGGTCCGCATACCATTCCAATGCAGGGTAACACGATCCTCGCAACTGGCGTTGGCTTCGGAAGCCTGTGTGAAAAACTGTTCGCGCAATCTCGGATTGGCCGCCGCCTGCCGGAGATCATCAGCCACGGCCTGCCGAAACTCGGCACTTCCATAATTGACGGTCCCGCGTAGCCGTTTTAGGAACCGGGCGTAGTCTTGGGCGCCAGGCTCATCCGCAAAGTGCAGCCATTCGGCCAGCGCCGCCGGATCGTCCCCCAGCCAGTGCGCGGCAGCCTCGTACAGAGGCAGCTGCCCAAGACGTGGTGCCGCAAGGCGAACGCGGACCTCGTCCGGGAATGGATTATCGCCGAATTCGACGTTCTCCAGCGGATAGCTCAAACTTCCAGGTAGCAGATGTTCAGGCAGGCTGGTGAGCCGGTTACCACTGAGATTGATTGATTGAAGCCAGTTCGGAAGGGTTTCGGGGAGGTTGGCCAATTGATTGCGGCTGACATCGAGTTCAACAAGACCCCATGGGAGGGACTCGGGAAGCTCGGTCAGCTGATTGTCACTAACCGACAGCGAGGTGAGGCTGCTTGGAAGAGCCTCGGGCAGGCTACTCAGTCGGTTGTTGTTTGCGTTCAGGATCCCCAGCTCCGCTGGGAGGCTGTCTGGGAGACTGGTCAACCTGTTATCGCTTACCTCGAGGCGATAGAGGCTCGCCGGAAGAGCGTCTGGCAAACTGGTCAATTGGTTATGGCTTATAAGAAGCTCGCGGAGACCAGGTGGAAGGCTTGCAGGCAGGCTACTTAGCTCATTGTGCATGGCGCCGAGGTTCAGTAGCCTCGGCGCAAGGGCGTCGGGCAAAACGATTAAAGACAGGGATGACAAATCGACCGAGTTCGAGCGCATGTTATCCGCAGCCCTGATTCGTGAGCGCCCCTGTCGCCTGTTCTCGGCTTCGCCCTGCCCCTCCTCGGCAACCCAGTCGTCCAGGATTCGCGCGCGCGCGGAGGCCGGGGTCCGATATCCTGTCAAGCTTTCGACCAAATTCGCCAGGGCACGGTTGAAGCCGCCGATGTAGCTTTCACGCTCCCCTTCTTCAAAAGCGTCCGGGCTGGAACCTGCGCTCCGCTGTGTCTGTCCTGTGTCCACCATTTCTCTCCATCATCAGAAACTCAAGGAATACGTCTGCCGCCCCGCAATGCTGCGAAGCAGGAGTTTGCGCGCTGGCGCAATAATCATTCGAGCGTGCGACGCGTCGACCCACTCCTGGTCGAAGCGGTACAGCTTCACGCGGTTTGAGGCGGCGAATGGATCGATGCGGCTGCAACGTTTCCTACCGTTCCGTTGATCGGACAGATCTAGAGGACCGCCAACGTGAAATCGTTCTGCCCCTATTACGGCCACCTGTCGATTAGCTGACGGGTCTCGCTGCAAAACACAAAAGTTGGACGATTTGTTACCCAAGGAAACGACCAGCGTTGCACCGATTGCCTTACCCACATGAAAGGACCGCTCCGGAGTTGAGCGTTCGAGCGACTGCGATCTTCCTTTTGACGCACTCAACCGAAAGAGGCTCCCTTGGGTGCCATTGAGATAATCCACCGTTGCCGCGCTGGGGCGCGATGTTAAGCCGCCGCTGCGTCGGTTAGATGCCGAAACGTATAGATGGGAGATGACTGCCCGCGACCGCGATCGATTTGTTGTACCGAAGTCATGTCGGTTTCGAAGCCATCGATACCCTTGCCGCGATAGGTCTGTCAGCTTGTCGAAAGATAGATGCCCTAAGTTCTGGACCGCGTTGTCACGGGCCGGGTTGGCACGGTGTGGTAAGGAAAGTGGAATGGATCCTTTTGAGGCAGGACAGATTCGGCGCCGCGAAAGCATTTCTTCTGCATCTTCCGGACAAGACGCGGGGGAAGACGGGGGAGCGGCACAGTGGGATGAAGTCGTCACGGGCTTCGCATCGAACTCTGGGCATTCACCTCATGCGGCGGCTGAAGAAGACGAGGCGCTCGAAAATTGGCTTGCTGAACAGGACGTGGGTCCCCTCGAGGACCGCGAAGAAGCGGCAAGGCGGTTGAATGCGCTGGGTGAAGACGCCATACTGGATCTCGAGTCGCTGTCCCTTACCAGTCTGCCCAGACTTCCAAGCCAAATCGTTGTGCTCGATGTGCCCTTCAACCGGCTTACGAATTTGCCTGACGAACTTCCTGCTTCGCTCCAGCGTCTCAATGTCAGTGGCAATCAGCTGAGCAGCCTGCCCGCGCTGCCAAGCGGGCTCAGAGCCCTCGACGTAAACTCCAACCGGTTGGAGAGTCTCCCTACCGTGCTGCCTGCCGGGCTCCAGTTTCTCTGCGCCAACGACAATCGGTTGCCGAACCTGCCCGAAGGCCTCCCTTCTTCACTGCGATTTCTCCACGCCAGCCACAATCATCTAACAAATCTGCCAGAGCTCCTTCCTGCTACGCTCCGGTTTCTCGATGTCAGCGAAAACCAGCTGACGGAGCTGCCTGAGGCTCTCCCCGCTTCGCTCGAGTTTCTCGACGCAAGCCTAAACCAGTTGACTAGTTTGCCGGAGGACCTACTGACGGGGTTGGACGCCGGTGCCACCATAGTTCTGACTGAAAATCCGCTATCCGAGCACGTGCTGACGGACCTGAATACAGTCCTAAGCGCGGAGGGTTATGCCGGTCCGACCGTCCACCTTTCGCGCGACGACGAAAGTGAAGCGTCCGGGACAGACGATGAGCAGGCGGAAGCCCTCGCTAAAACGGTTGCAGAATGGCTCAAGAGCGATCCAAGGGAGAGCGATCGGGAGGTGCTCGCCGCTTGGCAGAACTTTGCAGAAGAGCCGGGCGCCCGGGAGTACGGGCTCTTCCTCGGCAAGCTGTTCAATTCCGTCAACTCTAGCAATGAAGGATTCCGGCAATCGGTGGCCAATGATCTGCGGCAGGCGGCAAAAGTCCCGCAATTGCGTGCGCAGTACTTTCAACTGGCGTGGGATGCCAACCAAAGCTGCGAGGATCGTAGAACTTTAACGTGGAACGGCATGCAGACCGCGCGCCTCATCGCAGAAGTCGAGAACGGCTTCTATGACGACAAAGCACGGCTTGCCGATCTCGTCGATTTGGGGCGTGTCATGTTCCGCATGGACGCGCTCGAGGCCATTGCGCGCGAGAAGGCTCACTCTCTCGGCTCGGCTGACGATGCCGAAGACATCGAGGATATTGAGATCTTCCTTGCCTATCAGAACAAGCTGCGCGAGCGGCTGGGCCTGCAACACGTCGCGCCGGAGATGCGCTTTTTTGAGGTCTCCGGCGTCACCGACGCCGACGTTGACCGCGCAGAGACATCCGTGAGGAACAGGGAGGCGGTTGAATTTGCCGACTACTTAGCAATGGACTGGCAGCCTTGGGACGATGTGGTGCGTCGCATCGCACCTGAAGACCACGCCAAGGCGCAGGACCAGCTCATTGATGCAATGGGGCGGGAGTTCGACAGAAGACTGGAGCAACAGCTCGCCGAGCAAGGGTTGACCGGGGCTGAAGCTGACCTGGTTGAAGATGCCAAGCGAACGTTGGGCCCCGCAATTCGCAAAGAGATTGCCCGTGAGATCAAGGGGGCTCTTAGAGACAAGGTGCTCAATGAGCACGGCCTCACCCTGTGAAGCGGCCTTTGCCGTAGAATCTGTTATTCTGTTGCAGTTCCTCTGTTGGAGAAGCTAGCGTTGCTCCTGTTTATTATGCTGCCACTAGATGCTGGTCAGGTAGACGCTTGGAGCAGACTGGCTGCTAACTCTCTACGTCAGCTCCAAAGGCTGGAAGATTTCCGTTTGGCGAGAGCAAGCTCTCGCTCGATTAGATCGAGATCGGTTTCCAGCCTGGCCCTAGCTGAAGCATCGGCAATCTTGTGTATGGCCGCTCGTATCTGACGATGGTTCTGCTCCAGCGCTGCGATCGCACGCTCGATCGTGAGCTTGGCGTTGGCGCGGGCGGCTTTGAGCCGCTGATTTGCACCTCGACCGAAATCACATGGCATTGCGAACGGCGCTAGTGGCGCGTCGCGCTTAGCAATCGCCATCGTTGGTATTGGCTCACTGCCCCGCATGGGCGCACCAGGTCGACAAAACTTCACGACATTGAGCATTTCGAACCTCGACCAAAGTGTCTCAAAAATACGAGCGCGCAGTCACGCGAATGGTTCTGCGGATAACTCGACATACATGCGCAGCGGCTGCGTGTTCGCTCCGGTTGTAAGTCGGCCAAAGTTAACAAATTTATTTAAATGCAGTCGTCCGCTTTGCGCGCATCAACGACTGACTGCATACCTCGTTTTAGATTTGCGGAGTGCACTGGCAGCACGAACGTTGAATAACCGCGCGCACAGCCTAAGCTGAGCAGAGAATCTTCATGGCGAGCGGCAAAACGCAGTCAAAACGCATTATAGTACTCCGAGCATGTACCACGTGGGTTCGAGCGGTTAATCCAGCCCCGACAACCCACAAAAAATTATTGCGTTGCCGACAGGCAGTCGGCGAAAGCAGTGAATTGACCGACACATTCAGTTTGGAAGTTAGCAACCAGTTTCGAAGCAGCCCGACGGCCGGGCTGCCCCCTCATGGTCGGACCGCGACGCATACCACGCGGCATGCAAGCCTATGTCTCTCGATATGACTTCTACGGCGGGGAAGCTAGTTCGGCATCCGATGATGAGACGGTGCAGGCAGACGTGCAGGCAATAGGGCACTTGTACATAACGGGCAGAAAGGTAGTCCCGGGGATCGCTGCGCGCCGGTCTTCCGGATGCAAAGCAGTTGTTTGACGGGTTGCCAGCCGGAATCGCCTCTCAGGCCGATAGCTGCGCCATGCCCTAAGGGGGGTCCTGCTCTGGTCCGCCGATTACCGCAGATACCGATTTGCAATAGGAATTACGGGCGGCGGCGCGACATTCAAACGCGACACCTTCGGTCAAGGCGACCTTCTGGTCTCGATTGGGCAGGGCTATCTGCGGCAACGATGATTTGCGCGGGCAAAGCCGCGGAGGGAGAGTTTGAATCGATCATGGGCTTCGACTTAGTAACGAACTCGCACCGATTGCTATTTCACGTGTTGACCGAGGCTCGCTCTATAGATTCGCCGAACTGTTTCGTACAGAAGCGTGAGGTCCGGGCTCTGCAACTTTTCGGGCAGATACAGTGCCGCTGCCGGCAGCCAAGCGCCGCCACTGCGGGCCGTCAGGGCCGCATGCGCATAGGGCTGCAACTCCGACAGCAGGCGGGTTGTACTCGTGCACGATGTCTGAAATGCTCTCCTCCCATCCTCAAGGACGGATATTCGCTGAGTGATCGACACGATCATTTCGTCTCGCTAGTTTTGGGTCATGCATTCCAGTACCCGACGACGGCATAATCGAGATCCAATTTCTGATTCACGGTGCATTTCCCGTCGTCGCCAAACCGCCAAAGGCGTGAGAACTCGAAAGCGATTGTCCAAAGGCGACATCGCCGCGCTGTGTGACGCTTCGGCACACGATGCTCTGAGGCAGTAAACTGGTGTTGCATGGGGATCCGGCTGCACCGACCGGCCCGGCAAACGAATTGCCTCGACATAACCATTTAGAGCTGCATCCGGGACGTGGACCAGCGCCTTGCCAAGCACCTCCTACTATCCCGGCTGCCGTGGCAGCGCCAGCATCCACCCGCTCCAACAGCGAATCGTTCGAGACTTTGCTGAGTAGGCTGGTGAGCTGGGGCTTCGTCAGCGGCGGGCAGCTGTGACTTACGTTGATCCGTGAACGACTGGCTCCGAATGCCTTTGAAATCAAGTCAATGCGCTTTCTGTTTCGCTGCGCAAGACGATAGACTTTCCAAGCTTCTATACAAGATTCAGAAGACGCCGCTTGCCTTCGCCGTTGCGCAGATTACCGCCGAGCAGTGCGTTCGCTTGGCCTTTGAGAGTACTCACCCGGTCCCGTTCAAGACCTCCATGTGCAGAACCCGACAGCAAATTGCCACCGAATCAATCTGAAAACGCAAAGAGATGATGGTCTGAACAAGTTCGCCAGTCCTGGCATGTCGATTGCTAGGAAGTGCCTGCTACATCATGCCACTAACTAGACGCAGAGGCCGAGTCAGACCGAACTTGCCGTCAACCAAGTCACTAGCATAGAAGCGGCGCTGTTAACTGCCGCTCCGCCAACGGAGCCAGATCATGCTGATCGACAGATCCGAAATCTTCGATTCCATTCGCATCAACAAGCAGGAAGCGCAAGAGCGCCAGACCGCGGCGCTATGCGAATGGCCTGGTTGCCAGAACAAGGCTACCCATCCCGCGCCCAAGGGCCGCGAAAATGCCCGCGACTATTGGCACTTCTGCATCGACCATGTTCGCGAATACAATCAATCCTACAATTTCTTCTCGGGGATGGACGCGGAAGCGGTCGCGCGTTACCAGAAGGACGCGCTGACCGGCCATCGTCCGACCTGGAGGATAGGCGAGAGCATCAGCGCCCGCAATATGAACGGCAGCACTGCCAATTTCGAGGACGACTGGCATGCCCTCTGCATGCTCGTCGATCTGAACGGACGCGCCGGCGCCCGTCATCGCGCGGAGGCCAAGCCTGAGGCGCGCAAGATTTTCAATGCCGAGGGCAAAGCGTTGCAGGTGATGGGCCTGAATTCCAATGCGACGCTCGGCGATATCAAGGCGAAGTACAAGGCGCTGGTCAAGCAGCACCATCCCGATGCCAATGGCGGCGACCGCTCCACGGAGGATCGCCTGGTCGAGATCATCAAGGCCTACCAGTACCTGAAGACCGTGGTGCGCGAGAGCTAGCCCGAACATCTCAGTGGGCCTCAACGGCGCATCGGAAGTGGAGGACGGAACCATCCAGAGCTTTGCTCTGGTTACGCTGGCAGTTTGACTTCCCTGGCTAACGCTTTCGGCCGAGCATGGCGAACAATCGACATGATAAGCGGTTCGTTTCGTTCCGCGCAGCGATCAGGAAGAAGGGCTGGAAAAAGGATGCGGCAAGACCGTGCGCAAGTGGCGGCTGCATCGGCCGAGCGGTGAGTTCGTGGAAATGCCAAGCAGTTCTGTCCATTCCTGACGGCTGAGTCGCTACTACTTGCGGTTCCATCTTCGAAGCTTCAACAGGAGTTGCGCACGATCGATCCCTCCGTTGTTCGAGGGGCAACACGAAAAGTACAAACCTTTCCGGGGACACGCGTTGGCTGTCTGGAAAGGGTTACGGCGCTGCAGCGACCCGTCCGGACCTATTCGCTCGGTGGTCTCCGATCAACGATCGATCACGAGAGCCCGATGAATCGCGGGGTTCGCGGCCGGTTCTGACATAGGCAGGGGGAGCAGCGCCCGCGCCACTCACCTATCTCAAGGGCTCTGCCGATCGCCGCGAGGCAAGGTGGGCATCGTGAACTTGATCGCCTTCAACGTGCATCGAGTTCATCAAGCACAAGGCTATCGCACGCTGCTGGAGGGCGTTTCCCGTGTTCGTGAGTAACCGTCTGGTAAGGCTTTCGATTTCCTCACAAATTGTCCTCCGACGACGGCGCCCAGCCGATGTCAGTGAGGTGTGGGACAGCACGCCGCGTCTATCCGCTCTCCTCCGTCATTTATCCAAGAAGCACCGTCGTTTCCTCACCGTCAGTGTCGCTTTGTGTTCCCTCGATGTCGTTCCGTTGGCAGCCAATCTGTGGCACCTCCGAAGAACACTCTTAGCGACCATCTCGAGGCTTCGCTATCGGTCAGTTGATGGGAATGAGGTTCGCGGCCTGAGGGGTTAGCCCCGGCCCCGAAGGATCTATATTCGGCATAATAGCTCGTGCTCAAGGAGTTGGTCTTGCCGGGAGCCCATTCTCGCCAGCCTTCCGCAACGACCTGCGCATCCATCTTTGTCGATAGGAAGACCACTGTGGCGTAGGGCCGCCAGGGGCGACCAAGCGCGATATCGCGCGCGGCAGGGTCGGCGCTTAGGCTGCAATGATCAAAAACATAGCCGCTGTCCTCATCAGGAGCTGCCTTGCTCTGTGCGGTAAAGACGACCGCTTGATTAGAGATGCCGTGCAACTCACATTGCCGGAACCAGGCCTTGGCGTTGCCAAATACGAAATCGACATGCCCTTCGATGTAGCAGTTCGAGAAGTATTGGCGTGACATTCTGCCGTTTGGACCCTTGCCGGCAAACAGCGTGTCCTGGGCGCCGAGCAGACGGACGCGCGTAACGATGTCCTTGTCTCCGGTAAGGGACAGTGCAACCGCTTGCGAGGGTGGATTGGCCGGATTGAGGGCGTAGTCGTTCTGTATGGTCAGATTCTCGAGCCGGAAGTCATCGCCAGTGGCACTCAGCGTCGCCGAGTGGGCGCTTCCTCCTACATTGATCGCGCCGTCGCCGTACACAATGACGGTATCCTCCGGATTGCTACCAGTCCCTGAGAGATGAATACCGGATTTTGAGATTTTAACCTTCTCGCGATAGACGCCCGGCGCGATCCGGACATTTCCGCCTTCCGCCGGCAACGCGTCGATGGCTTGCTGCACGGAGTGATAGTCTGCATTTCCGGCATGCGACACCCATAGTGGCTGAGCGTGCGCTGCCGAGATGCATAAACATCCGCCCAGAAGCGCAGACGGCACGAAACTTCGCATGTGATCTCACTCTTCGTTGAGTCCGCGGCACGTTCGACGCAGTCGATATAAGGTGCCGCCGCGGGATAGCCGCCGCGCATGGTCAAACACATTTTTCGCGTCGAAATCAGAACCTGCACGTCATCTTCACATTCCCGGCTCTGCAAACCGTCGGGCAATTGCAACCAACTCGGGGCGTGAGGCTGACCTTCTTCAACACCGGTCATCTTGCCCCAGATGCGGAACTCAGCACCCGAGTTCGGCGCCGAATGGAGTGCTTACCGATTGCCGTCGCGGAATGCCCTGGAACATACCTCCGATCCGCGCAGCAGCGGTTCTGCAGCTCGTCCGGGCAGCGGCGGTGATACGTCAGAACGTTTTGCGGTGACGTTCGCATGTTCAACTTGCCAAGTCGCGGAATTGGCAAATCGGACATCTTCGAGTGTCACGTCAAGTGCATGCCCCTCGTCTACGCCGCGCATCAGCAGTACACCGGTGTCGCCATACACATGACGGAGAACGATTTGCCGATAGACCGGTATCCTTGCGCCTTGTGCGCGCGGATCATACTTTGTATCGAAAGCCACGGGCCACCTGTTGCCCCTCAGGCACACGTACTCATAGGTCACGCTCTCGACCAGACCGCCTCGACTAACATCGCTCTTGATGCGCAGGCCAGACGTCGTACCATCCAGCGTCAGATTACGCACCAATATGTCTTTGGCCCCGGAATTCACCTCACTGCCGATCGACATGCCATGCCCCCAGCCGAAATAGTTATCAATGATCGAGATATGGCTGCTTGAGCCACTATCGCCGGCCTTGATTGCGACGTTGTCGTCACCCGTACGGATCAAGCTGTGGGTGATGGTCACATCCTGACTCGCGCCAACATCGATGCCGTCGGTGTTGCGGGCATCCGCCGGTGAATCGATCGTGAGACCCCAAAACGTGGCACCTTCGACCCGGCTCATCGCGACATGAAAATTGGGAGCGTTGCGCAAGGTGACACCAGAGAACGTGATGTCCTGCGCATGATCGATCTGGATCAAGCGCGGGGCGTTCTGGTTGCCGCCCTGGGCTTGGGCGCGGCGGGCTAGCTGCCACCAGCTTTCCGCGCCGCCGCCAATAATTGCGCCGCCCTGACCATCGATGATGCCCTCTCCGTAGATGCCGCCGCCACGTGTTTTAGAAAAGATGATGAATGGCCGGCAACCGTCGCCCTTTTCCGCGATGCGACCACATTGTCTGAGGCCCTTGTCGTAAGCAGCAGGTTCGGGAACGGCGATCAGCGTCGCACCGCGTCCGACCCATAAGGTCACGCCCGATTTCATCTCGAGTGGACCTGAGTGAAACTCGCCGCGCCCAAGATAAACTGCAGCCCCAGCGGGGCAATGTTCAATGGCGTCCTGTAGGCTAACTGTATCGTTCTTGCCGGAAGGCACAGGGCGATCGCAGACCGTATGAGGTGCAACAGGTTCGGCGATAGTCCGGCGGTCTTGCGCCTTTGCGGCGGGGCAGACAACCATGGAGGTGAGTATGGACAATAGGGCCCAGTTGCGAAACCGCTTTATCATCGACCTGCTCGTGCTTTGTCACACGCATCCTTGCCGCGTGCTTGTCTGGTATTGAGCGCGCTGGCTCGATCGAGCCGTCGCGCGCGTCACTGGCCCGCGCAAGATGACATTTATAAGACGCAGCAGAGACCTCGACCGTGCGATCGCACCGTAGCACCTTGCCTATGCGAAAACGACGAAGCGTTGTGCGATAGTCCGAAATCCAAACAGCTTCCCAGCGTTCTCACAGTTTTTAGGCGCCCAACAGGTCCAGATTTGCGGCATCTCAACTGCGCGTCAATCCGTACGCTCCGTCGCATCGGCGTTCGATCAAAGACCCGCACTACAAGAACTGACAGCAGCTCCCAGGGTCACCCGACACCGAAGCTGCCGTTCAGCCTGGAAGGCGCGCCGCAAGATTTGTAGCGACACGTCGTTGGACGAAAGCGGGAGCCGGATCGGCTTTCACGCGGCAAGATCGAGGTCGAGCGCCTGCAGGGTTGAGAACATGGACTGTTCACCTAGCCGGTTCGCCGAAAGGCAGCGCGATACGCTCGATACAAGTTAAATGTGGCGCAGGTTTTCCTGGGAATTTAAGCGGTCGCGATAGCGAGTTCAGGGGCGCCTGCGACACTGGCTCGTGTTCACTAATAGTCGCTGGGCAACCGGCGTGGCGGTTGATCGGCCGCTGAGGATGCCGGCTCATCTTCAAGCAATCGCCGAAGCTCTCCTGGTGGCATCTGCTCCTCGTTAAATATAAGCGCATCTGGATCAGCCGAAACAGGAAAATTGCCGACCGGCTGATCCGGGCCGGACGGCACGAGCTCATCATTCAGCAGTCCACGAAGCTCGCCTGATGAGAATGGCAGGTACTCGAAGTGGAGTGCCGCGGTATCGGCCATGAGCGGCAAGTGGCCGGCGAACTGCTCCACTCCGCCCGGTGGATCATCGAGCATTCGACCAAGCTCCCCTGGAGAAAGCGGCAGAGATTCGGAACTGAAAACATTTGGACCTATCGAGCTTGAGTGCTGATCGAATAGCTGATCTGGCAGCGGTGCTGTGGATTCATCATCCAGCAGTCGCCAAAGCTCCCCAGGCGAAAGGGGTGCTCGAGCGATAACAGAGGCTTGTGCATCTAGCGAGCCTGCGACCTCTTGCGCGAGTTGATCCGGCTCAGTCGGTGTAGGTTCATTATCCAATAACAGGCGTCTTCCGCCTGGTTCGGTTGATCGTCTGGAACAGCGTGCTGTACCGATGCCGGAGGTGCTGCATTGGATATGCCGAAAATGTGCGAGTCCATGCCAGCCTCCCGTCGAGGATCGGGTTCTTCCGTATTCGGAGAAGCTTTCGAGAAGCTGACGAGGCTACGGCCGGCACCGGATCGCATTCGCCTGGGAACCCTCTTCCTGGGTCCGCACGAACTTAGGTGACTGCCGTTACCCGCCCTCTTTCGCATCGCATTGTGATCGCTTGCGGACAAAGCCATCCAGTTCTCCTCATCATCCATGCGATGAGAATGAGGCATGGTCGGCTTCCGCGGTCAGGACCGCCGGTGACTCGCATGCCTTGCCCCACGGCCATAGCAGACCATCGTGCTTTGAACGCGCCCCTCGCGCCCCCTCCAGACGGGTCTACCGGTAATTTGAGCGCCTTGACGACGGACAAAACGAGCGAACTGGCTGGCTCAAGGTGGAGAGCTCTTTGACATTCGGGGGACATCTACGTGAGCAGCCCCCGAAACAGGAGACTCTAGCCAAAGACGCGGCGATACGTCCCGTATGTGGTGCTACTCTGCGCGCATCCCCTGGCCAACGCACCGCGATCAACCAACAGCCAAGCCTATAGGCAGGGCCGCACCCAGTTGTCCAGTTCGCCCGCCGGGCTCGCAACACCATGGGTCTCAAGATCTTCGCCAGGTCCGTGACAAAACCTGTCGCCGTTAACGTGCGCGGCGGCAGCTTTCAGCGGTCCCATGATCGAGGCGAAAACGCCACGGCAGCATCCTGGTCAACAGGATCATCGACGCTTCGCGATTTGGGCGGTCCTGGGTTACGTATTGAATTGTTTGCCGCAGAGTTGCGCTGGCGTTCATCGCTCAGCGATGAGACCGCTCGACGCTCAAGCCTCCGCTCCAGATCCGCCAATCCTGCCTTACATTCGGCGACAACCGACTGGGCGCGAAGCAGCTTGACCTTGAGCTCGTCCTGTTGCCTGAGTATTTTCTCACGATCCCAATCGTCGTGCATCAGCTCATTGACCATCTGCAGAGCACCGACTGAAGGCCGCCGCTTAGCTTCACGAACCCAGGCTCAGCATCTCGCAGATTCCCGCAGTTGAGCCACCGGCCAAAAGTGACGCAAACAATCGTCCTGAGGTATAGCGCCTTTACCCTGGGGTGGACCATCTTGTTGAGGACCACCATTCGTTGCGAGCCCCTTACACGACAATCGGGTTCTGCCCGGCAAACCGGAGCGCGTTCCGAAGATGGCAGAGTTCGCGGCGCAGGCGCACGTTTTGGAAAGCGCATTAGGAGACCTCTGCCATCGATCAAGCGGGCAAGTTCATCTGAATACCTCGACCGGATGCTGAACGAGCATCATAGTCACAAGTGGTTTCCTCACATCTTCAGGCAACCGGCATGCCAATGCCGATTGAGCGTTTTATGAAGAAACGATGTCGGTTTTCCCGCAATACGTAGTTGCAGGCGGTGCTGTTGTCGCGCTTGAAACAAACGACGTCTTGAACGAGACAGTCAAAGCCGCAGCCCGCGACGGCCATAGCAGCGCTCACTAGGGCAGCGGTCAATATAGAGAGAAGATTTTTCGGACGTCGGCCAGAATGCTCCCACCATTTTGGAACGGTGCGTTGTTGTGTGAGAACATGCTATCGCTGGCCATGGCGCCGATGATGCGAACGCGATCGCAGCGATTAGATCGTGTCAGCGAGCCCCAAGAATAGCTGAAGCGCGCAATCCGGGGCAGCGTGTTCATGAGGAAGGCAGCAGAAAAACCGCCCGCATCGCGGCCTCGTCGGTTGGTGAAATGGGTAGCTGGCCGTCAACCTCACCGACGAACTCGCCGCAACTGCAATACGCGCCACCCCGATCGCGCCCACGCAGGTCGTACAGATCGCGATGATGGCGACGGATTTGGCCTGGATCGACCATATCGGTATTGAGGCAGTGGCGGCAGCCGCGATTGCCGGCATGATCTCGTCGGTCGGCTTGTCCTTCGCAGCCGGTGTGATCTCGGCGGTGGGTCCGCTCGCGGCCCAAGCATGTGGTGACGGAGCTCTGGTACGGCGCTCGGAGCGCATTGGGCTATGGGTTGCAATCCTTCTGTGGGTGCCGATCATGGTTTTGCCGCTGCAGGGCGAGCAAATTGTGCTTGCGCTCTGCCATGAACCGGCCATCGCGGCTGGCTCAACAACATCTGTTCGGGCTGGCCTGGGGCATCTTGCCGGCATTGTGGTCCTGGCGATCCGCAGTTTCATGGCGGCAATGGCAGCGCGCACTGCCTCAGCGCCATTTCGGGACGAGTGCAGGTCCGCTGTTCACGCGAGCGTCCTGTTCATGGCGATCTCCTCACGTTCGGCGAATGAGAGGTAGCGTCCTGATAGAGGTTTTGACGATTGCGATAAATGTGTCGGGCTCATACCGCCCGCTCGTGCAGTTGGCAGACAATATTGTGCAACCTTCGGTCCTGACTTCTCGCGCAATGAGCCGGATCTACGCTCACTGACCATGCTGATTTATGTTTTCGCCATCTGCATTCGTACTGCGCAGCAGACGACATGCCGCTCGCGCCGCCAGTTGCACGGCGACGGTCCTTGCTCGTTGAGCCGGATCTTTCTTCACGACCGTTACTCTTTATCGGATGGGAACAGGCGAGCCGTCCTCACTAAACCGGCCCACAGCCGTCGGACCGAACGAATATGAGCTCGCCTGCGGATCACTTCTTAAGCCTGCGGGTAAAGCCTTCTCTTTCATGATCGAGTGTCCCCCGGAAACCTCGTCCAATAAGCTCAGTGCGGCGCTTTCGCCTCCCTCCGCTGCTTCTCAACGGACGGCAATTTTAACCAGGTCTGCTGCGACCGTGCCTCTCATCCGGACAGGTCGACTGTCAGCCTTGAGACCAATGTCGGGAAGTTGACGCGAGACACTCTTGGTAATTCTGCGAAATGCACGAATTCGATCGGCACACGGTTTGCTCCATTCGGGAAATCATCACCGATCGTAGTGCGGTGATCTTCGGGACGACCTGGCGAGCGTTACCGCGTGTTTGGCTGTCCGATGATTTGTCGTGCGGCAATACTTGAGGAGGCAGGTCGTGAACCGGGAAGTGCAGGACAAACTTTGATGCGATCGAGAACTATTTTTTGCGGTGCGGCAACAATTGCGCTCGTCGCAAGCAGCGCAGCCAAGCCGGCGGACCTTGAGCCACAACTTAAACTGCCACAGGCGGTGTGGAACTGGTCTGGAGGCTATATTGGCGGGCACGCCGGCGGTGGGTACGGCCGCACCTCCTTCAGCAATCCACACGGTCCATCAATCTATGGCGGCATCGTCGATACCCCGGCTTTCCTTGCAGGTGGCCAGATCGGTTACAACTGGCAGAACAACAGCTGGGTGTTTGGCATCGAGCTGGATGCGAGCGGTGCGGTCTCCGAGGGCACAAATACATGCCTCGCCCCTTCGGGCTTGGTTGTGAGTGCAAATTGCAAGGCAGGTCCGAGCCTCTTTGCCACCGGGACCGGTCGCGTCGGTTACGCCTTTGGCGCGCTCGGACACACGCTGGCCTATCTCAAGGCAGGCCTAGCCTGGCAAAACAATCGGGGCGATGTCGTCAACAACTTTGAAGGCCGCGGCTTGCCACAGGAGAAAAACCCATTTCGACTATGGTCGGGTCGGTGGCATCATCGGGCTGGGCGTCGAGCAAGCCCTAACGCCTGCATGGTCGGTGAACCTGGAATATGACTATCTGCATTTTAATGGGCCGAGTGTCGCGACGGCCTCGACAGTGCAGTTGCCTCCGTTTGCGATTCTGCCGGCGGACACAACCAGCCTGACCAGCAACTATCACATCGGAAAGATTGGCCTGAACTACCACTTTGGTGTGGACCCAGAGGCCGCACAATGGTCCGGCGCGCCGCGCTATGCGAAATCAGCCCGCAGCGTACCGCCCATTTTCTACGCGCCCGGCTGGTCCTTCGAAGGCGGCTCGCGGCTCTGGCTGAGCCGGGGACGATTCCAGTGGGATCACAGCGCATTTCCGTATGGCCGGCCTGAAGACCCCAGCATACTGGTATCGAGGCTCACTTATCATGGACTGGACGGACTTTCCGTGGAGTTATTCGGCCGTGTCGACAGCCCGTGGGGAGTGTTCCTGAAGAGCAATCTGGGTATCGGGGGCTTCAACAAAGGGAAGATGAACGATGAAGATTGGCTGCCACACAAGGGACGGTCGTACCAGAACACCCTTTCACGTCAGTCGAACGGAAGGTTCACATATTACACGGCCGACGTCGGTTACGATTTCCTGCGCGACACGAATTACACGATCGGGGGATTTCTAGGCTGGACGTACTACGGCCAGAGCTCGGACACGATCGGTTGTGTCGAGTTCGCTAATCCGCTTAATCGATGTCTTAAGCCGGGTGACAACAGGATCGTTGGCAGCGAGGATACGCAATGGAATGCGCCTCGAATCGGCTTGAGCGCCGAAACCATGCTGAGCGAGCGTTGGCGTCTGAACGCTGATGTCGCTTACCTGTCGTGGACCTATTTCATCGGGCGGGATAATCACCTCCTGCGCGACGAGACCACCTTCATTGAACAACGTGGCAGTGGTGGTCGGGGAGTCCAGATTGAGGGCGTGTTGTCCTACTTCCTCACCCAGAACATCAGCGTCGGGGTCGGAGGCCGCTATTGGGCCATGTGGACCAAAAAACGGGGCGACTCTCTGTGCAGCAGCAGCGGCTGCATTGGTGATCCGTCCGTATTTGGGAAGTACAGCATGGAGCGCTGGGGTACGTTCTTCCAGGCCTCTTATAAGTTCGATTGAAAGGTCTACAAAAGCCAAGCTCCAGATTCGTCTCGACACATCCGACGCCGGCTCGCGAGTAAAGACATCGGCGCCAGAACTGTGCGTCGATGCCATTGGGTATGGCGGGACCATACCCATCAGCGAGCGTAAGAGTGGAAACCCGATCTTGATCAACAGCATGGGCGCGCGAGCGCAACAGCGCCTGCGCTCGCCCCAAAGACCATCGCGTGCTGCGATACCGCACAGGCGCAGCACAGTGACAGCTGAACAAATCTGATTACGACCTTATCTAGCGACGATTGCGCGCACGCTTTCTCAGCTCGGAAAGACAATCATTCCGGGCCCATCAACAATCGCTGTCGATTTGATCGATGCCCTCTGAGAACAATAAAACTTTACCTGAGTTAAGTGCCGCGCTCGCCTCGCAGCCGGAGTGGCGGTCGAGGCGACTGCTGCGTCACGCTGTGCGTCGATTGGACCAGCCGTTCCAGCGTCGCCGCGGCCTCTGACGGCAACTGCGCAGGAATAAGCAATTTTGCAGCATCAGCGACTTCGCTGGACGAGAAATAGATGGTTGATCAGGGCCTCTCTTTGACCGGCGACGGCCTTTGCGGTCGCAGACAGGAATTGCCGCCCGTCTTGCGCAATTTCCCAGCCGAGAGCATCGCGAAATACAAAATTCGCCGAAAAGATATTCAGATCCGGCGCGTGTACGGCCAACCGCGCCATGCGATCGGCCCGGTGAAGGGCACCCGGGATTTGACCTCGCCTCGCCTCATCAAGCCAATCCGGTTTTGTTTACACGGACCCTCGGAGGCTCACGCATCAGCGTAACAGAAAAGCCTGCAGCCGCAGCGCAGCCGGCCAGTATGGTCGATAACGGACGAGCCCGGTTTTGCGAGCACCTTCATGAACTACATGCATCACGCCTGGACAGGGGAGCACCAGCCCGGCTGGCGTGCACTTCCCCGCATTTGGTCGCGAGTGTACGGTTCGGACCGTTTGTGGCCCGCGGGCAGGAATATCTTGCCACGCCCACACTGCGACCGGGCTGCAACTCCTGTAACTCTGACGGCAGTGACCGGTCGACGGCCTCAGGAGACCAAGGCTGTCAGCGGTTTGTGAGACAGCCTCATGGCTGGAAGCGACGGTCGCAAGGCCGAATGCCGGCGCGCCGTGACAAGGCATCGCCGGACAGGTACGAGAACACGCTTTGAGAGAGCAGTTTCCCAAGACGAGTCGGATCATCCAACTCGGAGATCCTCGGCTGACATCTTACCCGAACGCCCCGCCGTGAGCTGATAACTTACCCGGGCCCCCTCTTCGAGAGTGGTGTAACCGGCCTTTTCGACGGCACTGATGTGCACGAAGACATCTGGACCTCCGTCCTCAGGCCTGATGAACCCATAACCTTTGGTCGAGTTGAACCACTTCACAATACCCATTGCCACGGCGGCATCTCCATAGTGAACCGTTGTGATCTAGCGAAGAGTCTCCCTGCTATCAAGACGGTCGGCAAGAGACACCCAGCGTCGCTGCGCTGGTCACGCGCTCATTCTTTTATCGCGCGGTCTAGCTGCGGCCGCATCCTGCAAGCGACAAGAATCCTGACGTCGACGACAGTTTCGTCTCAAGGCTTCAGCCCAGATGACGTTTTGACCTTCGCTTCACCCGTCGCGCGCCCGCTCGCCCCAGTCCCGTGTAACAAGAAGTGTGTCACCATCGACCCAGCTGACGTCCTGCTTGCCCTCTGGAAAATAAGAGCCGTCCGCAACGAAGGTCTTGGCGAGGCGCTCGAACTCTCGTACGGACACGGCATCCTTGCCGCCATCGGAAAGACTAATCAGGCAGAGGCCCTCTTCAGGCGGAAAGCAGCTGCTACCTTGAAAGACCCAGTTTCTGTTTTCGGCGGCAGCCAAGGCGTCCACGTTGAGGATGGCTTGCCACTTTGGGTCTTGGCTACGATCGCTCTCACGCGTGGTGCGCCGCCGGACGCCGCGCACCTGGTTCTCGTCTTGCCAGAAATGCCCCAAACCGCGCGCCTGCAGGAAGGGGAGCGCCTGTTCGTAGAAGCGCCGATAGCGAGGATCTGACCGAAGCACGCCAAGCGTCTTCTCGTTCTCGGCGCGAGCCCAAGCCAACGCGCCTGGCCCTTCGATCTCCTCGAGCCAAAGGAATGGGTCATCAGTCACCGCGGCATCTGTTCGCTCCTGTAAAAGCATCGTGGAGGTGAAGCAGGCAATCAAGCGCAGCGAGGCGGAGAGGAGTGATGTCTTCATGGATTTGCTCCGGCTGAGGTCGAGCGGCCACGCTCGCGGGCCCTGGCGCGTCAAGCAGAAGCGGCGGAAAGCGCGCAAGCGCATGACATAGCGCGGCTTGCGCTATGTCATGCGCTGCTCACTGCAAGTTGCGAGTCGCAAGTTTCCGCCGCTCCGGCTGTAGCAGCACCATGTCCGCTTCCCAACACTGGTTGACAAGCAGACACCGACAGCATGTCAAGCTGGAGAGTCCGTTCACCACCGGTTTTTCGGTTTCAGCGGCCAAGAACGGAACACGCCCCGCCTCCAATCACAACGCCTGCCTCTAGATATGAGGTAGATTCCTTCGAGCGAGTTCATTTGGCAGACTTGTCAACGGGGTCATCATGACAAAGAACAGCGCGTTGCTCAGGGGATTGCACTCAAGAACGATGAGAGCAGAGGCATCGACTATAGATCAAAGTAGCGTCTTGAGGTCGAGCCGCTAGCCAAACGGGTTCACGCGCCGGGTCAGGTTCCGTCTTTCGATAAGATGACTAAACGAAGCTGTCATCAGCACTTCTTATGGTCGCTAGGGTCAGGCTCAATGATCCCGAATTTACCGGCGGCAAAGGGCGCACAAGCCCGTGGTCCTTCATCGAAGGCGTACCACGCGAAGGACGAAGGGCGAAATGTCGATCGAGAATGCCCGTTGCTAGCGTAGCAGCTTGGCAGGCGCGAGCGGAGTGAGCGCCATACTGCTGACTGTTCTAACGCTCCTGTTGCGGCCCTTTCATTGCAACAGGCAGCTGCCACTTTCCGGCGCGGAACGACCAAGAGCGCGCTGGTGCGCCACTTGCAGAAGCGTCGTTTACGGGTACGGAACAACGCGTTGGCTGCACACCTCCCGTTCCATTATGGATCACTCACGTGATACCTTGATGCAGCTCCTTCAGCACTCCCGGTCATCATCTAAGCTTGCGCAACCTGCAAGCACCGCGTCAGCGCTAAAGATCTGGATTGTTCCTCTGTGCTGCTGCGGAATAGCTTAGTCCTGTCGCGCTGTGCTCCTCGTCTTCTCAGTCCTACCCGGCACCGGGCTCTTCTTCGGGACGACCGCCGAAGGCTGTGGGTATCGGCAGATCCCAGAGTCTGCCCTGTGTGTGCATCAGTCGGGCCTCTAGCTCCTCATAGGCCTTCTTCTCGTCTGCACAGGCAGCCTCCTTCAGGGCGACATCCGCGGGGTCGATCTCATTATAGGTGGCAAGCGCCTCGGCATGGTTCCGATACAGCGGCATCAGAGCCTCGTTGGTCCAGCCGCGACCGAGATTGAGGCACTGATCAGCCGGAACGGTGACACGGCTTTTGTCCAGCTCCCGGACGTAGTCAGCCGACCAGTCGTGGATGGTATAGGATTCAAGCTTGTCCATCATTGACCGCCAGCGCTTGACGCGCTCCTCAAGCGGCATATGGGCGGCCTTAGAAATCGCAGCCTCGATCTCGTCAGGATGGGTTGGATCCACCAGCAGCGCCTCGTCTTCGTTGAAGTCTTCAGCCGCCCCCGCAAACTTCGATAACACCAGAACGCCCGGATCCTGCGGATCTTGTGCAGCAACATATTCTTTCGCTACCAGATTCATGCCGTCCCGCAGCGGCGTGACGACACCTACCTTTGCCGCGCGGTAAAGACGCGCGAGTGCAGCCTGGCTGAACGAGTCATTCGTGTAGTGGATCGGCCTCCACTCGTCTGTGCCATGCTCGGCATTGACGTGGTTGATCGCATTCTCCACGTCCTCCTTGTAATTCTGATACTCTTCGACGTCGGCGCGCGAGGACGGGGCGATCTGTAACAGCGAGATGCTCTGCGGCTCCTTCGTGTAAAGCTGATTAAACGCTTCGACCCGTTTATCGATGCCTTTCGTGTAGTCGAGCCGGTCTACGCCGATGGCAAACTTGGCGCCTTGGAAGTTTTGCAATAATGACGAGACTTTTTCTTGCTCTGCGGGAGAGAGGTCTGCTGCAAGATACTCTGCGAACTGCTTGGGATCGATACCGATTGGGAACTTTTGAAGTCGCGTCTGGCCACGTTCCGTGGTCACAACGCCATCCCTGCTCTCCAGCCCGAAATGGGTTCGCAGGCAGGCTAGGAAATTGTTCAGATCCCGGTTCGTCTGAAAGCCGAGCAGATCGTACTTCAGCATCGATTTCATCAGTTCGCGATGGTTGGGTACGCACTCTATCATGTCGGGCGTGAGCCATGGCGTATGGAGGAAAAAGCCTGTTGGCCGCTCAATGCCGAGGTCATGCAGATCAGCCCCAAGCGGGAGCAGATGATAATCATGCACCCAGAATGCGTCTCGATCTCGTACGTCGAAAGCCGCGCGCGCGATGAAGTCGTTGATCCTTCGATAGCTGGCATAATCCTCTTCCGAGCCCGACATCCGGTCCGGCAGGGAGTGCAATGCTGGCCACAGCGTTGAATTCGAATAACCTCGATAGTAGCCAGGATGGTCTGCGGCCGGCAGATCGAGCCTGGCGACGTGGCCTGCACCAGTTGGCACCAGTGGCAGGGGCCGCTCGGTCCCATCGCCGCGGGTCTCCGAAGAGCCTATCCAAACCGCGCCGGAACGTTCCACGACCGGTTCGAGGGCCGCGGTGAGCCCGCCGGTCTGGGGTTTATTGGGGTCGAAGGGTGCAATGCGGTTCGAAATGACGACAAGCTTCAAATCGGGTTGCTGGTTGACGATATCAAGGCGATCCTCTACCTCGTCCGATACACTAGGATTGGAAGGACCTGCACTAGCTTGTTGCTCATGAGGTCTCTCGTCCAGGTGCTGGTCAAAGTCGGCCTGGCCTATGGCTTCATCTTGCCCAATGGCTGCTGATGTGCTGCCGGTGTCTAAGGTTGCCGTATCGAGCGCTTCTTGGATTCGAACCATCTCGCAACTCCGTTCTGACGATGTTTACGTTTGGTGCAGTCGCAGATCAGCCCCGAGATATCTCCACTTCCCCAGGATGATAGGTCTAGCTTTCGGAAAGCTGACCGGCCTAGCAAAATGGTCGGATTGCTGCATCCATCCAGGACTTCGAGGCGGTCATGGCGGAGGAGATGTCGGATTAAGGCAAGACGACGTTTGGCTTCATCGACTTGATGAGTACACGCCGAGCGTTGTTGCCATAGGCGGCGACGCACAATGGACCTCGACGCTAGGAAGACTCGGGCGCTGTGGCGAGGTAACCGTCCTGATCGGCACCATTAGAATGGCGTCAGCGCGCATTGACGAGTCTATGGAGTGGTCAGTTCTCTGGATGTTGTAGATCTTGTTCGCCAACATCGGCCGCCCGCTCCGGCCTTCCGACGTTACGATATAGACGGCCATCATAGGGATCCTGGCGCGGTCCGCCCCCGGCGCATTAGCGCGCATCCGAATACAAGGTAGTAACCTGCAGAGAAGCTTCTTCTATCAAACTGCCGCGGCTCACAGCCTTCGCTCTATCAGGTTGTCGCCCTGCGCGGTGATACGGTCCGCTTCCATGACATGCCCCTGTTCATACCGTCAGGAGGATACCTCCGATATGGTCGGCGCAATGCTCTGCCGGCCGCGCTAACAATGCGGCGCCGTGGTGCGCCCTCGCCAGCGGGCGAGTAGCTGGCTGGCCTCAATCAAGATCCCGTTTCCGCAACGAATTTATCACGCGGCACGGCTCGATTGCGCCTCGGCTTCGCTTTGGCTTACATCTTTGTCAAATAACGAAGGCCCGGACCTCTCATCCGAAAGGCCGACTTTGCGGCTTCGCTCCTTGCCCGCCGCAGAGGCCCGGCGGCAAGGCCCCTGATCCCTACTTTGATAGCGACCCCATCAAGTTTGGCCTTTGTCACGGAAGATTTCGTCGTATATTTCACCCTCGAGGATTTCCTGCGCGGAATGGTCATCTCGCGACGAAATTCGTCTCACGCTGGGAGGTGGTTAAGTACGACCGGATACGACTGTTCTATCTGGCACGCGCTTCATTACGCCAGCATGGCGCACAACTCAACGAACTAGTCGGTTTCATCTGCATTGGGCTATCTTGAGATGGAATGCGTTCGCGAGCCTAACGCCATCTCATTCGCAGCGATACTCAGAGACACCCGCATCGCGACGTCCGCCGCAAACATATTCAGCTCATGGCTCGAATCCGCTAGACCATCGAAGAACGCACCCTTCGCATTGGTGTTCCGGAAAAACGCAGTTCATTGAGCTAGCTAAGCTTCGTGAGGATCGCCCGAACATGGTTGAGCACGCAGAGCGCTAGAGTATCGTGCAGCGTCTACCAGCAGCTGCACTTTTGGAAATCCGCTTACGGACTATTATTGCCGCCTTTCTGCCCGGCCCACACCGTGTACGCCGCCGATGACCACGACTTCAGCACCAAAGCCGCTACGATCACCACACATCAATTTGCGACAGGTATACAACCGGCGCGTCCGCAGCAGGGGGACGGAACGACCACAACGTTGACATTGGGATCCGACCGGCCATCGAGCTTTCAACAGTGTTAAGCGCCGATGATCTCACCTCGCCTAGTGGTCCGCCGCGCCCCGCAGTGCCGATATGCGACGAAATCGAAGCACGCCTTGTTCATAGTAACAGCAGCTGTATTATGGCTATACAGCTGCGGACGCGTAATTCGTTCGCATTCCGCCGGAGCAACCCACAGTCGCCCCTTACATTTCGCTAGATCTGCATCAGCGGCAACGGAACCGCGGCCGTTACTCAATAAGACGCAGACGCCGCGCCTTGACGACGCACTGGGTACGGCTGGTCGTTTCCAGCTTTCGCATCGCATTCTTGACGTGAAAGTTGACGGTGTTCTCGCTCACTTTCAGGATGACTCCGATGGCCCAGGATGACTTCCCCTCCTCGACCCATCGCAAGCACTGTCTTTCACGTTCCGACAGCACAACCTCTTGCACATCCGCCATGATTTTCTCCTGGAGTCGAGGAGAGGCATCAGCAAATGCCATACCACTCAGTGGCGCCCGTAAACTATCAGCGAAGCAGGACAAGTTCTTCGGCGATTGCGCTCCATTCGCGCGAGGCTGCCATCCTACTGCAGCCCTATCGACGGGGCTTTCGACATTGTCGTAAATCCGACAGCAGCATTACGACAATCGTGGCTGTCGATATTAGCGTCGAAATCTATGTGAGCCGGATATCACCGTTTCACCAAGCACTCCTCCCCCGCCAAGGAGTGGGCGAATTCTCTCTGGGGGCCGTAGCACCTGGCTCGCGAACCAAGGTCATTCATCTGCATCCAAAGCCCTTCTTTCCAGCCTTTAGGCACGACGCCAATCAAATCATAGCGAAAGCTTTGCGTTCGGCGCGAATCCTATGCGATCATGCAAGCCTTTGCGTCCCAATAAACTACCAATGCTGGTCATTGATCGGCATCACGCCGAAACGATATGAGCAGTGACGTTGGCGCCAATCGAGGATCTGCTTCCAGGATTTAGGCATGCAGTATCAACCACAATCCGTTCGGCCTACCGCAGGTCGTCAATGCGCAAGGCAGTGGCCAGTCGAAATGCTTCGCGCCCAGGTCTGCTCGAATGATGAGCTCTCGTTTCTGATGGAAGCGCATGATGGCCTGTCCGCTACAATCGCCCAGCGCTCAGGATTCAAGGCGCTCTGGGCCTCTGGCCTGTCGATTGCCAGCTCGCTCGGCTATCGCGATGCCAATGAAGCTTCATGGACCCAGCTCGTCCAGAGCGTCGAACGCATAGTGGACTCAACTGAGCTACCTGTGCTCGTTGACGGAGACGGCGGCTTCGGCAATTTCAACAATGCTCGCCTCCTCGCACGCAAACTACATCAGGCTGGCGCGGCGGGCGTCTCGCTTGAGGACAGCTGCTTTCCGAAGCTCAACTCGCTCATTGGTGAACGGCATCCGCTCGCCGATATCGATGAATTCTCAGGCCGTCTGCGGGCTGTGAAGGATGCAGTCGCCGATAATCTTGTTCTCGTGGCCAGGATCGAAGCGCTGATCGCCGGGCACGGATTGAACGAAGCTATCTTGCGTGCTCACGCTTATGCCGACGCGGGAGCCGATGCAATCTTGATTCACTCGCGAAAGAGTACCGCGGACGAGATGCTTTCGTTCGTCATCGAGTGGCGGAACCGGCTCCCTGTCGTGATTGTTCCGACGACGTACTTTCGAACGCCAGTCTCTGCCTATCGCGATGCGCGAATCTCCACAGTCGTCTGGGCCAATCACTCCATGCGAGCTGCGGCAGCTGCAATGCGGCGCATCTGCGAAAGCATCGCAGCTCAAGAGAGCGTTGCGAGCATTGAATCTAATATCGCGCCGCTAAGTGAGATATTCGAGCTCCTGAGGTATGACGAACTCGCCGTGGCCGAAAAGCAGTATCTGCAGCCCAACTAGTCCATGTCAGCAGGGTTGGCACTTAGAGCTTCCTTTCTTCAAAACCGCCCAATGCGCCCCTGGCCTCTCGTCCGTCTCGCTCCAGTGTCACCCAGCAAGGCCGCGACCTAACATCCTGGACAGCTCCGGACATGGCTAAACATCTGTTCCTGCCGCTTAAGGAAGCACACACAGCAGGTGTATGCGTTGATGACAATTCCACATACCCGCTTCAATATCTGAGGTGGTCGGACAAGTCTGCGGCACGTAACACTGAACAGAGGCGTTCACGATGCTAGCGGAGCGACACTCGGGATGAAGAAGGCGAATGAAATGCCTCTGAATGCTCCCAAGCATGCTCTCATTCTCGCCGCTGGAGTGGGCTCTCGACTGCGGCCGCTAACGGATCTAAACCCGAAACCTCTCCTCCAAATCCATGGCACTCCCATCCTGCACAACGCGCTACATAACCTTGGGCGCGTCGGCGTGGAACAGGTGACGATTGTTGTCGGGTATCGCAAAGAGGCGATCCGAGAAGCTTGCGGCAATCGGTTTGGCGGTGTTGCAATCAAATACGTCGAATCCCCTGTTTACGACCGCACTGGGAGCGCCTATTCGCTCTGGTTGGCGCGTGACGCGCTCGTTTCCGGGGACCACTTCCTTCTTGAGGGCGACGTCTTCTTCGAGGAAAATGTATTGCGGCAGCTGCTCATCAGTGAAGCGCCCGACGCGGCTGCTGTCGCTCCCTTCGATGAGCTGATGCAGGGATCAGCGGTCCTGTTGTCCAATCTTGGTTTCATTTCAGAATTTCGTTTGAAACAAACAGCGAGAAATCTCAGCGCGGCTGACCCACCTCTTTACAAGACGATGAATCTGTTACGGCTGTCCGCGTCTACTCTGCGGACGGAGGTCATTCCGGCCCTAGACGATATGATTAAGGCCGGAGCTACCCAGGCCTACACCGAGGAGCTTCTTTCCTATCTCGTGGAAAGACAAGGCCTGCAGCTTGCCGCCGTGAGATGCGGCGATCTCAGGTGGTACGAAATCGATGATGCGGAAGATTTGCGCACCGCCGAGCGCATCTTCGCAAGAGCCGATACGTCTGATCCTACTGCCTCGGGGTGAGGTTCACGACGATCACGGAAGGTTTGACGCTAAGCCTCCTCACAACCTGCGCGGCTGCCTCTGACACCAGCCGCGTCACGATGCCAAGACCCGCGCTGACGGGGGGCCGCAACCAACGCGGCCGCCTGTTGCCTCAGCAAAACGCGAGCGACTCGTCCCGGCATGAAGTGTGAAACACACCCACAAGCGATGGTGGTAGCGAAACAGTTATTTCGCCCCCAGCCGCTTTGACCGCAGGAATGGGACGTGCCTAGACCTTCAAAGAGGCAGATGATTTCGATTTCCTCGCTTGCGCTTTTCCGGATCGAGGTTTTCCTACAAGCGACTGCTCCGCGGAACTTATCTCCTTGAAATCGAATCTGAAGCTGATTCTTGGCGCGCAAAGTACATTCTCGCCAAATTTGATCGGAATACGGCCGGAGCAATCAAGGCTCTCTTTGACGAAGACCGGCGCCGAAGTGGACATCTCAAGCAGGCGCGCCTCCTGCGCAGAGGGCAGACGCGCACTTATCGTCACCCATTGCTGCGAGTAGTCATCAATTCCAATGCGCCTGAGAGCTGTCGAGATCGAGTTGGCGCCAGAGAATTTGTCCAGCAGTCCGGGAGTGCGTTTCGCCGGGAAGTAGCTATGCGCAATGACGATAGGGATCTCGTCCTGATAGCTCAGCGTGTCGATGCGCAGCACATCGTCACGGGCTTGCAAGTCGAGGTAGCCGGCGAGCCGTTCGTCTGCTTTTATCGTTGCAGCAAACAGGATCTTACGACGCGCCAGGCGGCCTTGCGAAATGAGATTATCGGTCAGCCGGGTTTGAGGCGAGAGAAGATAGGGCATTGGATGTTCGACAACAAAAGTGCCTCTCCCCTGCTCGACACGGAGCAGTCCCTCCTGCTCGAGTGCCCGAATGGCGTATCTTACGGTGTGCCGGTTGACACCATATTCGAGAGCAAGCTCTACGTCGTTTGGAAGTTTTTCGCCTGGCCGAAATCGGCTCGAGGCAATGGCTTCTTCGATGTTCGACCGAACAAACTCCCAGCGCTTTCCTTGATACATAGGTAACATGGTCCGTGGTTCAGGCTTTCAATGCCATGGGATTAGCGTCGGGTTTATCATTCTTCGGTTGCGCGAGCCGCGTTACAGCCGCTCCCCTCAGATAAATACGTTGTTGGTAAAGCTCCCGGAAGATAGTTGACCGGCGCGCTGAAGAGGCAATTGAGACGCTCGCATCCTCGACATCATACTGGCCCGAGTCCTCGCGATCTTGCAAAGCTTCGTCGATGATACGGCCGTGCACCGTCGACGGTAGCGGCAGTCCCAAGCTAGAAAGAATCGTCGGTACCAGATCAACGATGCTGGTTGGGGCCGCAACAACTCCGCTTCTGAAGGCATCGCCAGCGAGGATGCATAGTGAAGACAGCTCGTGCGCCGAAAGCCCTCCGTGCATACCAACGCCGATCGGATAGGTCCCATCGTAGTACACGGCGTCGGGCGAACCGCTCCGATTAGCCGCGCCGCAATCGGCGAGAACAAACGACAGGTCTGCACTTCGTTCGTGTTCGGCCATGACAGCCGAAAGCGGGAGGGTGCTCGCGATAAGTGGAACGCCATCGGAAGCCTTACGTGAGAAAGCAACGCCAAACCATGGCTCCTCTGACAGGCTGTGATACAACTCTGCCAAAAGATGACTCTCTCTGTCCCGGACCCAAATGTTGACAACCCGTTGAGCTGTTATTGCGGCGTCTACCTCAGGCGTGAGTTCGTATCCGACCTTGAATCCCGACTGCTGCAGGTGTTTCAATACGGAGACTTTTTCTCCAATGATGGCGTGTCCGTGATCGGATGCAGCAATAAGCTGTACTCCTTCCCGCTCTCCTTTCTCGCTCCACCAAGCGAAAATTCGCCCAAAATGGCGATCGACCTCGTGGAGCACCTCACGCGCCGTAGGATGCTGAAGACCGAACATATGATATGTGATGTCCGGCTCCGATAGCCAGAGCAGGCTGACGTCCGGAAGTGCTTCATTCTTCACGAACGAGAAGAATAGATCGACGACGCGTTCAATGGTCGCACGCGCCGGCCGTTCGTCGGGAGGGAGCATCGGAAAGGTTGGCGCAATCCGGCGAACGGCCGCGTTGCCACCGAACATTGACGGGTCATGAACCCAGAACGCCGGCGCACCTGTCTGCCAACTCCCCCAGCCCGAAAGTCCAAAAGAGCCCTGCGACTGAGACCCGATCGACAGCATCGCACGACCATGAGCCGCCAAGACTTCGCCAATCGTCGTGGCGGTGAGGACGCCACCGCGTTCGCTGCCGAGCGTCATGAGCGCCGAGAGCGAGGATCCATCGATCGACCGACCGTTTGCCAAAAAGCGGTTGCCGATGATTCCATGGGCCGAGCTATGTCCGCCCGTGGCCAGCGCGGCCGATGAAACCCGCGTCTCACTGGGAAAAGATGAGGTATGGCGAGCAAGTCGAAGGCCGATTTTGGACAGCTCGGTGAGATTGGGCGTAACTGCTTCGTCTAGCTGGTCAGGACGAAGGCCATCCAGCATGACAATGACAAATTTCATTCGGCCACCTTTCAGCTCCGATTCCGAGCCTCAACCTACGGGAGTAGCCGCCTCCTTGTCCAGCTACCTAGGCACCTAGGCCTGTCATGATGGTGTCACATGGTGTGAATTATATCTCGCAACACTCGAACCGCTCCTCAGAAAACCATTGTCCGAGTCCGCCGGCGCGAGCGTGAGCAGGCGAAGCTGCATGGTTTGCAAGCTCGGCACTCAATGGTTTGTGCAACTAAGAAGAGATGTGTGATGAATACCTGTGATCGGCGCGCGGTACTCAAATTGGTCGGTGGGCTGAGCTTGCTTCCATCGACCTCTGTCTTTGCCCAAGACGCGGGCCGGACGGCACTGCGGATCGCAATGCAGGATCTGCGCGTCGAGCTCGATCCGCTCCATCCCCGTGCTACGGCGCTCGTGAGCTTCCGGGTGCTCGAGAGCATTTACGACAAGCTCTTTGCAATCGACTATCAACGGGACGGGCAGATCCGGCCGATGTTGGCTGAAAGCATCGAGGCGCTCGACAGCACCACATATCGCGTGTCTCTGCGGAAAGGAGTTCGATTCCACGATGGTGAAGAGTTAACGGCAGAGGACGTCGCATTTACTTTCGGCGCGGAGCGTATGCTGGCAAAGGACAGTCCGGGTTTTGGCGTTGGCCAGATCAGCTTTCCATCGATGAGCACGGTGCGGGCAACCGGCCGATATACTGTCGAGTTTAGCACCAAGGCGCCCGATCCTGTTTTCGTCAAGCGCCTGACCTCCTATGGAGCCGGCATCGTCTCGAAATCGGCCTATCTGAAGGCGGCGACATTCGATCAATGGGCCAGGGCTCCCATAGCGGCGGGGCCGTACAGGGTCGTTGAGGCCGTCGAAAACCGCTACATACGTCTCGAGGCGCACGACGGGTACTGGGGTGGAAGGCCGCCGCTAAAGGGGATCGAGTTTCGGATGGTGCGGGAGCCGGCGGCACGCGTCGCCGGCCTTCGCGCTGGCGACTTCGATATCATCACAACCGTAGCGCCGGATCAGTTCGATATCCTCGCCGCGGACAAGCGATTGGACGTGGTTGGAGGCGACACGATGTCCTTCCGCACGCTGGTCTATGATTCGACGACCAATGAGGTGCTGCGGGATCCGCGCATCAGGCGCGCCATGAATCTGGCGATCGACAGGCAGACCATTGTCAACAGTATTTGGCGCAAACGCATAAGTGTGCCGCCTTCCCATCAACACCCTGCTTACGGCGCTCTCTACAATCCTGACCGGCCAATCCCACGGCACAATCCGGAAGAGGCGAAGCGACTTCTAGCCGAAGCCGGTCATAACGGCGCAGCAATTCCTTTCAAAACGGTCGGCAATTATTACACCGCCGAGCTTATCGAAACTCAAGCCATCGCGGCAATGTGGAGGGCTGTCGGCCTCAACGTCGATATCCAAATGAAAGAGAATTGGGCCCAAGTCGAAGACCGTCTGGGCCGCGGTGTGAACAACTCGTCTGATGGGACATACTACCCCGATCCCACAGCATCGTTCGTCTCGCGCTGGGGGTCACAGAGCAACTTTCAGAGGGGTGGGTATTGGCGGAACGACAGATTCAATGTGCTGGAGACGACTTTGCTGACGGCGCAGGACCCGGCCGCAAGGCGAGCTGCCTATCAAGAGATGCTGGACATATTCGACGAGATTGATCCACCAGGAACGGTGCTGCATTCGCTTGGCGAGTTCTTCGGAAAGCGCGCCAACATCAAGTGGACACCGACGCCAACCGGTTTGATGGATTTTCGGCCAGGCGCAATCAACGTCTAGCTGAGAACGCCTTGGGCCAGACGCAGAGGACTATTGTCTGCTCGGAAGATGGAATCATGGACCAAACCAGTTCGCATGCACTTGAAGCACCTTTTGTCCAAAGTTTTGAGCAAGGGAATGCCGGGCGCCCAGCCATGGCGGCTGGCAGCCCGCCGCTCCTGAGCATTACTGGATTGACGGTTGTTCTTGCAGACCGATCCGAGACCCGCCTCCTGGACGCCGTTCGGTTCGAGCTGCGGAAGGGTGAGTTTTTCGCGCTTGTCGGCGAAAGCGGCAGCGGAAAAAGCGTGCTGTGTTCGACCATCATGGGAGTAGCAAGTTCCGAGCTGAAATGTCTCGGCGATATTCACATCGAAGGCAGGCCTCTTTGCGATGTCGATCGGCGCCGGCGTGCAATGATCTACCAACAGCCAAGTCTATATCTTAACCCTGTTCGGAACATTGGATTCCAGCTTCGCGAGACCGTCCAGATGATCGGCGGTTTGAGCAAGAAAGAGGCGAGCGAAAGAGCTGCAGATCTACTTAGCGATGTGGGGATCGATGATCCCAATGAGACGATGAGAAAATACCCGCACGAGATGTCTGGGGGAATGAATCAGCGCGTCATGATTGCAATGGCGCTCGCGATGAAGCCGAAGCTTCTGATCGCAGACGAGCCGACCTCGGCTCTTGACGTCACCACGCAAAAGCAGATCCTTGACTTGCTCGAACGGCTGCGCTCAGACATGGCAATTCTCTTTGTGACCCATGACCTGGGCGTTGCCCTGCAGCGGTCGGATCGCATCGGCGTTCTCTACGCCGGCCAGTTGGTCGAAGTCGGGCGCGCCGATCTCGTCGCTCGAACTCCCCTGCACCCCTATACGCGCGCACTATTCTCCGCTGTCCCCCCACTTTCAAGGGACCCCCGGCGTCTACTCAGCCCTGCAGGTACCCTCCCTGAACCTACTCAGCGCCAGGCCGGCTGCAATTTCGCATCTCGGTGCTCCGGAACGCTGGACATTTGCCGGCACACAAGGCCCACCTTGCAGGGCATCCCACAACAAGTGGTGGCATGCCACAATTTGGAGGGATGAATGACGTTGCCAATCAAGCCACCTCGCGTTCGTACAGCGCGCGCGTCCTGCGAACCCATTCTCGAGCTGCGCAATGTCAATTTTTGCTACCCGGCTGCTCGGCAGTCCTTTGCGGAGGTCCTTGGCGGCTCGAGGCTGCACAAGATCAACATGATCATCCGCCGTGGGAAAGCCCATGGGTTGATCGGGGAGTCCGGCAGCGGCAAAAGCACAATTGCGAAGCTTCTGCTTGGGCTGACAGCGCCACAAGCGGGCCAGATCTTTTTTGAGGGCGAGCTGCTGACGCCGGATCGATTGGCTGCGTTCCGCCGCCGTGTCCAACCTGTGTTTCAGAGCCCTCTCGACGCGCTGGACCCAGTCATCCCGATCGGCAAACAAATCATCGCGCCTCTGCTCGTGAACTTCAAAATGAAGTCTTCCGAGTGTCAGGCTCGGCTCGCTGCAGCAATTTCCGCCGTCGGCCTATCGGGCGAGATCCTTAGCAAGTTACGGCATCAGATAAGCGGCGGACAGGCGCAGCGGGTCAATATAGCGCGGGCGCTTATTCTCGATCCCGAGGTTCTGATTTGTGACGAGCCCGTCTCCGCGCTCGACATGACCGTTCAAGCTCAGATCCTGAACCTTCTGTCGGATCTGCGTGAGAGCCGGGGCCTGTCCCTCTTATTCATAAGTCATGATATCAGATCCGTTGCCTATCTCTGCTCAGAGATCACCGTCCTGAAGCGCGGAAGCATCGTTGAGAGCGGTTCACGCGATGAGGTGCTGCTCGACCCAAAGACGGATTACATGAAGTCCCTGCTCGAGGCGGTACCCAATTTTGGGCTCGCCTTGAAACGGCATCACCTTCAAAGCCTTGTTCCCGGCCAGCAGGGCGTCGGCACTCGCCGGCGGAGAGGTGATAGCCGCATGAGGCGCAACCTCCAGAAGGTACTTGCGAGGAAAATTGCCCGCGCATTGGTCACGCTCGTTCTAATGGTAACAAGCGTATTCATTCTTATGCGCTGCGCGGGCGATCCGGTAACCGTCTTACTTGGGCCGGACGCGACCCCGGACATGCGCGCCGCCTACTCCGGCGAATTGGGGCTCGACCGCCCGATCCTGGCACAATACCTGGCCTACCTCCATGACGTCGTCCGAGGAAGCTTAGGCGTCTCTTACGTCTATCGACAGGATGCGCTCGGTGTGGTCATCAGCCACCTTCCATTGACGCTGATACTCACCTGCTCTGCTCTTACCTTGGCGGCGATCACGGGCGTTGCGGGAGGAATAGCTGCCGCGGTGTTTCCGTCGAGCTTCATAGGCCGAGCGTGTACGATCGGAACCGTCGTGGGATTGTGCGTTCCGAGCTTCTTCTTGGCGATCGTCCTGATGCTGGTGTTCTCAATTCACCTCAATTGGTTGCCGACCGGCAGTGCGGATAGCTGGCGCAGCCTGGTTTTGCCGGCGATAACCATGGCGGCCACAAGCTCCGCCGTGCTTGCCCGCTACACCCGCGTGGCCGTTCGCGAATCGCTAGACAGCCGGTATGTGTTGGCCGCGTTTGCGCGCGGCATTCCGTTCTGGCGGATATTGATCCACCACGTATTGCCCAATGCGGCGGTGCCTATCCTGACCATACTTGGCCTGCTCATCGGCGGAGCGGTAACTGGTTCGACGGTGGTCGAGACGGTCTTCTCATGGCCGGGTATCGGAAACCTCTTCGTCACATCCGTCGGAAACAGGGATGTTCCAGTGGTGCAGGCAATTGTCCTGCTTGCTGGCACTGCGATGATCATCACCAACCTGGCCGTCGATCTCGGTTACACCTGGCTCGATCCCCGGTCGAAATCCTCGGAGACTTAGATGAGCACCGTCTGGGCGCGTGAATGGGCTTGGAACATCTTTCGTGGTCCGAAAGCTCGACGCGGTGCGCGTAAGCCACCCAAAATAGGACTGCATGTTGCCGCGATATGGGTTGTCGGATGTCTGTTGATTGCCGCACTCGCCCAGGTGATCTCCCCCTATCATCCAGCACAGATCTCCTTGGATGTACGGCTTTCGCCACCACTATTCTTCGGCGGCACGCTGGACCATTTGTTGGGCACCGACGAGCTCGGTCGGGACGTGTTGGCTCGTTTGATATATTCGATCCAAATCAGCATGCTCGTTGCGGTGGGCGGGACCTTTATTAGTACCCTGCTGGGCGTTTCGTTGGGCTTCCTCGCTGCCGAGCTTGGCGGACTGATCGACGAGGGGGTCATGGCACTGGTCGATATGCAGGCTGCTGTGCCGTTCATGATGACTGCACTGCTTGTCATAACGATATTTGGCAATTCGCTGGCACTCTTTGTGTGTCTTGTGGGCTTGCACGGTTGGGAACGCCACGCCCGCATCGCGAGAGGACTGGCTTTAACGGCGCGCAATCGGCTCCATGTAACGGCGGCGCGGACCTACAACGCGTCGCGGCGGACGTCAAGCCTCCGAAAGGCGGCTGCGAAGAGCAGCAAAGGCTATTCATCCGCCGCGACAGGCTGGACACGTATCAATACCGGGAGGGAACGTTCGTCACCGGGTTTGTGCCGAGATCCAAAGCGAAGGGAGCCTCCGCCAGCTTTGCACATGACGATCTCGACCGCTCTCAATCCCTGACGGTCAACGGGCGCGTGTCGTACGTCCTGTCGCAAAATGACCCCATGAGCCCTTGTTTCACGGGTCTGTCGGACGATCCGTACGCGAAGCGCGACTTCAACGTTCCGTCCTTGTTCGGGACGACGGTGGCGTTGTGGACGGATGCGCAAGGCACGATCAACGCCCCCAGGACCAAAAGCGAAAAGAGCGCAATGAAAACCGGCTTAGACGCGCAGGCTGCCATTGCCGGTGGGCCTCTATTCGATCTGCAATACGTGATCGCAAGCCCGTATGCGCAGACCGACCTTCGCGGTGAGGCACGAATATACGGTTTCACCGCCGCGTGGGAGCCTTTCGCTCCGAATGCTCGGTTGGGAGGGACGATCGGAGCACCCGCCACGAAATATCTCGACTGGTTTTGGCAACTTCGGGCCGAAGCGGACATCAAGCGTGTGGATGTGGTGGGCGCGACGGCACTGACCAGAGGCGATTATACCTGGGGCGGAGCAGTGGCCCGGCTCCATCTCACCCCGTTCCCCGATCGCAGCATCTACGACCCATTCGCCGAACCAGTCTTTGCGGACCTCATCGGCCGCTTCTACGCCGATGTGACGGTCAATTATCACCGCGAATTCAACCGCCGTATCGATGCCTTGCTGTGGGGAGTGGAGGTCGGCTTCAATATAACGCCCGACGGGGCGGCATCCGTCTCGGTCAGCTATACTGACGGCCTGGATAAGGACACGCTGATAAAGCAAAGACAGTATCTCGTTGCCTTGAACTACAAACTTTGAGCGCAGCCAAGCCATCAAGGAGAGAAAATGAGATTGATGTTCGTTGGATTCCTTTGCGCCGTGAGTGCGATTTCAACCAAAGCTTTGGCAGCAGAAGCGGAAATCGTGACTTACAAGGAAATGTGCGATGCTTCTGCGGCGGTTGCGCTCGACAAGGACCATTTCGTTGTCGCGGACGATGAAATGAATACGCTTCGCATCTATAAGAGAGGGCAGCCGTCTTCAATCAAGCAGGTCGACCTCTCAAAATTCTTGGACACCAAGCCCGACAAGGAATCGGACCTTGAAGGCGCAGCGCGGATCGGAGACACGATCTACTGGATCTCATCGCACGGCACGAACAAGGACGGAAAAGTCCAAGACCGACGGCGGAGGTTCTTTGCGACGACAGTTGACACGACCTCGTCACCGCCCAGCTTGAAGCCGATCGGTGCGGCCTATTCAAAATTGGTGGAGAATCTCTCATCGGACCCGCGCTTTGCGAAGTACAAGCTGGCCGAAGCCGCAACGAAGCCACCGAAGACGAACGGCGCGTTCAACATCGAGGGATTGGCTGACGGCGGCAACAACAAGCTGCTCATTGGTTTCCGTAATCCACTCCCGGAAAACAAGGCACTGGTCGTTACGTTGGAAAACCCGACCGACCTAATCGAAGGAAAAGGCGAAGCCAAGTTCGGGAACCCGATCGAGTTGGACCTCAAGGGTGCGGAGCTTCACTTCGAAGTCTCGGGGCAGGGCGAACGTTCGGGCTCGTCAGGCAAGGCCACCTCTACGCGCTCTTTCATCGCGGCCACGTAGCTGCCATAGTCAGGCATTGCCCTGCCGGTTGCAACTTCCGGCGAGGCGTCGACCTCCTTATGGTGTTAAACCAGCTGCTCTCCTAAATTTAGCGTATTCTTCAAGTAACTAAGCTTCCGTCTAGAGCCTGCATCTCATGATCCCGAAGAGGTTCTCGCCCCCTTGATTGGTGGCTTCCAGGAATCCCGCATCGTTCAATCTCAAGGGACGCTTCGTAACCGAGTCCCCAACGTTCCCGCCGACGATCTCTATGTGGTCGGCCCCGACCTCGACCACGACGTCGCAGTGACCTGGATAATCGCCGCCATTCTGGTGTTGGTGGTCGATGCCGTCGCGACGAGCCCAGCATACAAGATCGCCGACCTGCGGCTTCCACTCCCGGAGCTGGTAGCAGTAGAACCCAGCGTCGGGCTTACCTTGCAGCAGATCCTTGATGGCCCGGAAAATATAGATCGAATGCTGCGGGCTGTAGTGAAAGCGGCTGCCGGCACCGGCTCTGCGCATCACCCAGGAGATGAAGGCCGCGGACCATGGTACGCTGTGATCTCGTCCGGTTAGAGTATCGTTATTGACGCCGTACTTCCAATATTCGCCGACATACTGCCAATACGGCGTCTCACCCTCTTTGTGCCCGACATTGATCGCATGCCCGCGAATATCGTAGGTCTGCGCACCGAACCTCCGCCACTCGTCGAGCGCAATGGACGCCGCACGGGCGCCGAAGCCAGCCGGAGCCGCGGCGTCCATGGTCAGCCCATCGGCTTGCTGAACGGCGAATGCCGAAGAGGTGTCGGCGATAAGTTCGAGATTTGCACTCGCACGGCTGGCCAGTTGTTCGCGAGCAGCATCTGGAGCCGGTCTATCGGACCAAACCCCTTTCGTCTTGCGCAGCCAGAAGCGGCGGTCTTCGATTCCGGTCTGTCCGCCGTTGATCGCATAGGTGACGCCTACAATATCGTCCGCATCCGCCAGTTGATTGCAGGATTTGCCGTGATAGCCGCTGGCGTTCCATTCGGCCGCTGCGATCTCCAAACAATGATCGCGGTGATATGCAAGTTCGGGATTCGCTTCGAGATCGATGCCGAGGCCCCGTCCGTATTTCGCATAGGCAGACCGTCCGGTCATTTGCAGAAGGCCACGTCCGCGGTATTTGAAACCGTCTCCCGGGCTGTCGTTCCCCAACCTATGTCCGTAAACGTACTCCCCGAGCTTCTCTTCGTTGTGCGCATATTGTTGCGCAATTTCCAATGTCGGAAAACGACGGGGCCAAACCTGCATCAGCCGGGAAGGCGAATACCAGAGGCTTTCCGTCTGGATCTTGAAACCACCGGTCTCTTGCAGCATCTGAGCAAAGAAATGCGCCAACCTCAACTGGTTTGCCGAAATTTCGTATTTTTCTAGCACGGTATTCGCGTCATTCGAGCGGAATGCGGCTGCGTATTCGTCGATCATGCGAGGCGCTAGGGACTGGACCTCGGCGTAGTCGATCTTCATGGCAATGACCTCCGGCTTTTATGCGTCTTGGTTTGCTTGAGCTCTCGAACTCATCGTCACTTCTCTTGCGCTCGGCGGATCGCCAATCGGGTCAGGATTTGCTTGCGGCCGCGCGTCGTTTGAGGGACGGGCTTCGTTGTTGACAGGCTCGCTTGGCGAGGGAGACCGTTCCGGCGGAGTAGCAATCGGTGGCGTTTGAGTTGACGGCGGCCCCGTGAAGGCCGCCACGATGCGATCCAGAGCCGTGAACACGAGGTCTGCGCTGTATCCGGCGACGAAAGCGAGCGCGAAAGGCGACAGGGAGGCGGTGACCGAGGCCCCTGTCGAAGGTTGCAGTAGCCAGCCGGCTGCCAAGCCAGACAGCGCGCCAATCGGGACGCGCAAGGAAAACTTACGTTTGAGGACCGTCGCTTCCTCGACGAACGAGGTTTCGTCGGAGAGGCGCCGAAGCACGAAGGCGATCGCGCCAAGCATTCCGTAGAGAACCGGCAAGAGAAACCCGCCGACGAACGATGTGGCGAGGTCCAGCTGTACTTGCGCCACGACCTCCGCCTTGTCGTTGCTGTTATTGTCACCTGAGCCGAGCCCTATGATGCCCAGAAAGCCGGCCATCTTGCGTGGGATACCCATGAGATAGTCCGCAGCGTGGAGATACGTCTGCCGTTTGCCGACCAGCCCTTCGTTCTTGGCGGTTGCGACACCCGTTGGAGCAGGCGTTGGCGTTACGGCGGGAGCCGGTGCAGTTGCAGCAACGATGGCTGCTACTTCAGCGGCCTCGATGCTTTTGTTGACCTCCAACAACCCCTTCTGCACCGACAAAAACGCGGAGTAGTAGAGCTGCAAAAGCAGCAAGGCGGCGAGGATTACGTAAAAAAATCGGCGGTAGTGGTCCCTCGCCTCCTCCGGCGATTTGATCCTGGAGTTGAGCGCGCTGTAAGCGGCCCAGAACCGGGACTGGGTTTCGGCGCTTGACTGGACCAAGCTGCTCGTGGTTTGCACTGCAGTAATCGGGGTCGAAATGTGAGACGGAATTTCGACGCCGCGCTCGGACAGCTTCCTCATCGACGCGTGTGCAGTCTCGACGGGACCTGCCGTCACCGCGGCGGTCTTGCTCGGCCAAAGGCTCATCGCTCCGATCCAACGCTATTTGATCCAAGCACACTGCCTCAGGACGGCGGTTGGCTCTCCTAGGGACCATACTAGGTGCTTGTTGGTGGCGCGGCGGATAGCCGGGTGAGGGCTTCAGCGAAGCTGAAGCCAAGCTATGTGCGGGCCGCACGGCGTGGGGAGCGCCGCTTATGGTTCGTCGGTACGGGCTTTCCGGATTCCCGTATGGGATCCGGCCACTCACGCCGGCGGTGCAGCCGGCCTGGATGTGGCGGGGATCGAGCCCTCGATCCCGTTCGCGCGCGGGATCTCACCCCCGTCTGGAGAAGGGGCGGCGCGAGCCACTCCCCCGTCGTGACGACGCTAGAGGTCGGCGACTTCTCAGCCATCCGATCGCGCCCGTGGCGGGTGATCACATCGCGTGTCAGTCACCGGCTTTCGACTTCGTCCGCCGCCACTTCTTTCGAGTCGTTCGTCTGACCTGCGGCTACATGGCATCATCGTGCCGTTCAAGCCGGCGAAAGGTTCGATGAGCGCGGAACGCCTTGTAGATTCCCCCGCGCGAACTGGCGCACCGCTGAGTGCTGTCTAGCCGCGCGCGACATCGCGCACGACCACAAGCTGATCTAGCAGAAATGCGACGAACCATGCCTCTCAAACGCCGCAGAACGTCTTGGTTGGAATGTTAACATCCCTCGCCGATCGGCTGGGGGAACAAGTATGGTTAAAGCATTTCGCAATACCGTCATGGCACTCACTTTTGTCGTCGTCGCCGGCAGTAACATAATTTGGAGTTTGCTGGATGACTACGTTGCCTGCGGCCTAGCGGTAGCCGCTTCAGTCACCGCCGGCTTTTGCGCCGAGCGCGCCTTCATTAAACGGTCCCATAGCGAAATGATCCGTCAACACGGCGCAGACTGGCAGGCTGGTAGCGAGCGCACAGAGTCTGGCGGACCAACCAGGACGGCGAAGGCAGAGAAATGACAATCGATCGGAATATCATCGAGAGCGGCACGAGGCGGGAGGAGCCCAAGCTGGAGATGCTCGATTGCCAAACGCCGTCGCGACAGTTGATAACCCATGCATCGGCGATCGAGGCATTGCGCGCCTGGTACGCCATGCAGTCAACCGTTAATACCGTCGCGCTCTACGACGCCGCAGCAGCGCTGTTCGGCTCGGGTTTCGACCGGGCCGAATACCACGAGGTCGAGTGAATATATCTGATCTCGACGCGCTTGCAGTTGCGAAAGCGCGGGCGGCACTCCAGATTATCTTACGTCGACAGAACGGGTGAAAGCCTCTAATTCGATTGCTTCCGTAACGTCGTGAGGCGGCCACCATAAGTCTCTGCCTCACAATAGGCATGGGCCCGAAGAGGAAGGCGATCAGCCTGAAATTACTTTATGGCGCCCTAAAGGGGGACGCCGCTCGATCGAAACAACACTCTGTCCGCTCGACCGGCGTTTCGACAAAGATTCACGACATCGTAGAGATCGCGCGGGCGCGTTCGCTCGGCGAAAGCCGTGAGGTTTCCGCGAAGGCCTCAACGTAGTCGTAGGCCAGCACCTCGATGCCGTGATCATATCCAGCGAGTATTGTGGTCGTCCGATTTGAACAGATGGCTGTAGCGGTCCTTGACCTAAAGACTGCTATAGCCGGCAAAAGGTCTGAGCTGTTTTTAGTTCAGGTCGACCTCGATCCAGCAGGAAATTGAAATGCCGCAAGGCGTGCCACTTGAAGCGCAATCCGGCATCTTGCGCGTTTTTCGCGCAAAGTGTGGCGATCGGGCAGGCCCATTTAGCTCACCGAATTCTCTGAGTGCGACAGCTTGTCGACAGCTGATCCTAATAGAGTGAGAGCGACACACTCGAACCGAGGGCGGACATGGACCCATTTAACAGCATCAACCCATTCGACCCAGAGTTCGCTGCTTACAACGCCACGGTCCCGCAAGAGCAACAGCAGCAAGCGGATTTTGAGCCGTACTTGGATGAAGTGCCGCAAGCTGGTACCTCTGCGGTCGCAAAGGGTCCTGTTTTTCCTGATCCCAACTATGCACATCTGTCTGAAGAAGGCCTCAGACTCGCCAAGACCTTGGGACTTGAGCACCAGAGGGCCGACGGTTCTCATCCCGAACACGCAGTCACCGGACGCGATGACGCCGCTGCCCTGATGGGTGAGGACTACACCGGCCAGTTGAGGCCTGCGAAGAGGCAGAGGACACTAAGCCAGACGGAAGGCGATGCCATTGAGCGCCAGCCCAGCGAGCTTAGCAATTCAGCCGCTCGCGAGCTGATTCAAGACATCGGCCTACCCTTTCGGGCCAGCGGTCCGTTGATCCTTCCTGCGGAGGGCTACGATCAGGATCTGCTGTGGGCGATGCTGGGAAACGCCGGCTCATCGTCGTCTCTCGAGCCAGCCGCCCCTCATGACCACGTCGTAAATTCAGGAGCGGCCGTTCGTTCCTTCAACTCGTCGCAGGACGACCAGCGCACGTCAGGCGCGCATGAGGGTAGCAGCGTCCCCCCGAGCCAGGACACCCCACCCGCTCCGTTCATAGTTCATAACGACCGCTTCACGGCGCTGTTCGTGCCCGCGGCGGCGATGAGGGGCAGATCCCCACTCAATCTGTCAGGCGCACCCATTCATTTCGGATCTCCAACGGAAAGCGTTTCGCAGCCGAGCGTACAGCCGGCGAATCGGCCCACGCCAACACTGCTTGCACAGACGATGGAGCAAGCAGCTCCCGCGTCCGCGAGAGCTGAGACGACGCCGCCCGCGGCCCGCGAGATTTACGCTGCATCATTCGCCGTTCCTGAGGCCTTTTCGCACGGGACCCAACCCGCCCCAATCACGATGATCTCAAAGCTCGGCCACTGGGGCCTCTTGCCGGACGCAGCGCAGCCGATGAAGCAATATGACATTCGCGGCGAGCGTTACACCGCCCTCTTAGGGCCGGGAGGGCCCAATGACGTTCGGCTCATCCATCATCCACAGAACTAGACACCAGGGACAGTCGCTACGTGAGGGTAGTTCAGGTAGCGGACATGTTGATGGACGATAGCTTGCTTCAGCGACTCTTGCGAGCTTAGTGGGGTTCAGGGCGGTGCGGATAAGCGCTGCCGGCCCCAACGAACTTGCGGGCGCCATCGCTTAGCGGCTCCTTGTTGAGCCGCCCAGCCGTGGCCCCTTCTTGTTTGTGAGGAGCGCGATCACGTTGCGGGCTGGTTGCGGCGAGGTGATAGTGCAGTAAAATCGAAGGCGACTGCCGCCCCCTCAGGGGCCCCTCGTCGCTATAATGTCTGCCCATGTCTCCACTTTCTTTCTGGCAAGGCGCAGGAACGAATGGGCATTGACGCAATCGGCCCCTGCTCTTGAAGGCCTTGATGAAGGCCTTGTCGGCGGCTTGCAGGGTCGCGAGAAAGTCTGGCATACCGCCGAGGTGAGAGTCCACAGGTCACAGTCACACGCCTCCTTGATCGGCGCGGATCTTTGCCCGGAATCCCTCCGACCTGCAGCCCCTTCCAGCATCACTACGATGGCGGTGCCGCGGAAGGCGATCCGGAGCATGCAGCTGAAACCAATCCTGAGGAACACCAAATCGTGATGAAGGCGCGGATAGATGACCTACCAATTCGTGCAGGAGATTTCGCAGCTCACGTCAGTTAGCTTGCTCGGTGTTAGTGACTTTGGGAGATTTCTTCGATGTTGATTGTTGAGACAATTTTGAAGCCAGACCAGTTTGGCGGCATTGGACTTTTCTCCGCGACTCGTTTGCCTAAAGGCGCGCTACTTTGGATTCACAACCCTATCGTTGACATTGCGGTGACGCGCGAACAATACGAAGCTCTAGCTCCAACATTTCAAGCTCTACTTGATAAGCATGCCTATCCGAGAGACCACAAGGTTAATGACGGCGTCGTAGAGTATAATGCTGACAACGCTCGCTTCATGAACCACAGCAGCCATCCAAACACATATCAAGACGATCATTGCAGAATTTTCACAGCCCGTGACGTACAACCTGGTGAAGAACTAACTTGTGATTATTTGTCTTTCGATCCAGGGTGTGACTTATCGTGGAATAAGGAGCTATTGCCGATCTCCAGCTCCTGCTTTCGAAGCCCGGAGCCGGCTCCGACAGGTTGATCCTGCGGCGTACGCGTTGTTCTAGTGATTCAGTGAGCAGCTCTCGAACCTAAAAGTTCTCGCCGTCCAATCACGCGGCGGAGCAGTGTCGCCTTTTGAGCGGACTCGCGACGTTCAGGCGTTAGACGCTGTAATCGCGTGCAAAAGCGCTTCGCGAAGCAGGAATTCTGCATATGAAAGTTGTATTTTGAGTGATTTCACCAGAGCGCGTGTGTGAAGCTGCTTTGCACCTAAGCAGCTTCGGCACCGGACTGTCTGCAAAGAAGGTTGGGACGGAGGCGAGTTGGTGGGATTGCTTGTTGACCCGAGGTTCGACGCTTCGAAGTAGGCGCATGTGTGGTCCCCGCCAACTACGCTCTCTCGCCCGGAATAGTTTGAGGATGGAGGCTCCCTGAAATCTGATGCCGTCCAAGCTGCCAGGAATGAAAAGACGGCTCGGGAAGAGCCCTGCCGCGAGTCAGGATGTACTCAGGCGATTCACATGGGAGATCAGAGCCATTAATGTGTGTCTGGACGACCTTCGCTATTTCCAGGCGCATGCGCTGGGCCTTGCTGCACCACAAATGATGATCTTGATGGCGTTGATCGACTTGGAACAGGGCGACGGTGTTCCGGTCAACGTGGTTGCAAAGTTGATGAAGGTTGAGTCGGCCTTCATTACGAAGCATTCGAAACAGCTTGAGGATAAGCGATTTGTGCGACGTAAGCGCTGCGCGAACGATGCACGAATCGTCAACCTGTCGCTAACCGACAGCGCTCGCAGACGACTTGCGAGCATCGCGGCGCACCAGGAAGAACTCGATGAGTTTGTTTCTGGTTATCTCGATGTTACGGACTTTGCAAAGCTGGCTAGTTGCCTTAGCGGAGTCAGGCAACGGCTGGAAAAGGCCCGCCTGCACGCCGCGTTAAAGATGCAAGAACCTTCAAGAGAGCAGCAGCTGCGGGACGCCTAGCGGGTCAACAACTTGAGACCACGGACCTACTCGCCGCGCGATCACAGCGAGCACAACCCCAATCCTGGATCAGGAGCTTGGATATCCTCTGCCGCTCTGAACAGCTCGAGCAGGAACCGAGTGACCAAATTCGGTGCTCCAAACTATGGCTGTGCGCATGCTGAAGGAGCCATGCGCCGACAGAACTCCAACGCAGCGATTTACGTCGACTCTAGCAATCATTTCTGCATCTTGTACCGTGAGACTGATAAGCGATAACTCTGCGGCATTCGGCCAGTCCCTTGCTCGGAGGCGCGGTATTCTACGAGCGCCGCCCCAGGGCTTATGGGCTATCCTCGACACCTCGTGGCGTCGTTCTCGGTTGCGCAGTTTGGACTAAAAAGAATGATTTCACCGTCTAATGTGAGGACAACCTAATGTGAGGACAACTGACCGAGATGATTCATTTTGCACGAGGCAGCACCCTACATGCTTGATACTTCTCTTCTGTTAAGAACGCATTTTTTTGCAGCCAACCACGACTTGCCATCGAATTGCGGCGAGCACCATCGTCGATGTCTAAAAGCAGAGAAGCAGGGATTCCTGGACAACTGCCCCTGCCGGCAGCCGGCTGGTTGAGAGCCATGGCGCTACGTGATCAAGCGCACCTGAGCGGGGGCGCATCCTGTATTCTCGCGTTTCCATAGCAATTGTCACATGACTCCTATCACAGCAATCAAACATTGGTACGTGTCCCTGGACGACGAACTTCAATCAGACATCGCGTATATGTTCGTATCTCTCACGCTCGGAGACTGCCAGCTATCGCCTGCTGCAGCCGTTCGAAGACTGCTGCAATGGTTCGACCTGCGCGGCGCAGGCACGGAATATGAAGATGCGCTAGCCGCGGTCATGTTTCGCGCCTCGTTCGAATACATGTTTGCCGACCGCTTCACAGCCGCCGGGTGGACCTTTCCCGAACAATTGTTCAAAGACGTGATCCGCGAGGCTGCTGAAGGGAAAGAGGCAAGCAAGTTCGCAACGAGCGCATTTCGGTTGCTGCGTAACCTTCCGGACCGAAAAACGAAATGGAGAGAGGCAGGTGAGAATTGGAATGCCTTGGTCAACTCGGTACTCAACGACGATGCGCTGAAGCAATGGACCCACGAGCAATTCCTGGCGAGCGACTTCGGGCCGACGCAAGACTGAAAGTACCCGGAAATATTGCGAGAGCGCCGATTCGGAATGAAATTGGGTGAGACCAGGTAGCGCGACGATTAGAACGGCAACTTCCAAACAGAGTAGAAAATAGAGAGCGCCCCAAAAGAGCACCGCCGCGACGGCGAAATAGTCGTCCGTTCTTTAATCGCGGGCACGATGTCAACCCCGATAGACAAAAGTGATCCACTGCCGGGTTCATGGTTCTTTCCGCGGTCGTCTCTACAGCCGCCGCATGATGGCGTTCAACAGGTGTGCATCTCG
>NZ_PTFE01000170.1:0-9271 GCF_002936975.1 Bradyrhizobium sp. AC87j1 | reverse complement strand
CCATAATGCTGGGCGCTGGGCGAGCCATCTCTTTGTTTCGCGTTTCCAGTCTTTCGTACCCGCTCAATGTGTGACGGCCCAGACCGGGGGCCGGCGGGCGCGCCAGAAGGCTCACTCCATTTTTCATTATCGTGAGGGACAACCATGACAGGTGCGACTGATCCGTTTTCTGCCTCGATCATTCCGTTCGAGGTGCCCGAGCAGATGCGTGCGTTCGCCGAAAAGGGCGTGTCGCAGGCCCGCGAGAGCTACGCCAAGTTCAAGGACGCCGCCGAAACCCACAACGGCACCGTCGAGGCCGTGTTCACCTCCGCCAGCAAGGGCGCGAGCGAGTACACCGCCAAGCTGGTCGAATTCATGAAGGCCAACAGCAACGCCCAGCTGGACTTCGCCCAGCAGCTGTTCGGCCTGAAGTCGCCGGCCGAAGCGATGGAGCTCTGGACCGGCCACACCCGCACCCAGCTCGAGACCTTCCAGTCTCAGGCCAAGGAGCTGGTCGAGCTGACCCAGCGCGTCGCCGCCGAGACCGCCGAGCCGATCAAGGCCAGCGCCTCGAAGTTCTACAAGCCCGCCGCCTGATCCGGCCGGCTGGTTCTCGATAACAAACCCGGGCCGCGAGGCCCGGGTTTTGCTTTGGAAATAACGTCGCTTAGGGGACGATTTGGGGGTCTTGCGGCCTTGCCAAAAACGCCCGTTGCACCTAGTTTCCGCCCCGTCCAGCCCCCTCAGGTCGTCGGCCTTTTCAGGCCCGCTATGGGGCGGCTCGCCAGGATGCAGTTGTAGCTCAGTTGGTTAGAGCGCCTGTCTGTGGAACAGGAGGTCGGTGGTTCGAGCCCACCCAACTGTACCACCTCTCTTTAGATTACGGACGATCATCGACGCTTCAGTCGGCCCAACACGTGCACGACATGCTCCAGATGTTCGGCATCATCGTTGGAAGCCTCCGGATCGTGGTTCGAACGCAAAACCTGGCTGAGCGTGTAACAGCGGTCATCTCGTGCTTCGATCCTGCCGAGCTGAAAGCAGACAATTGCTGCATGCGGATGCCCCAAATTTTCGCCCATCAATTCCACAGCGAGCGCGGCCGCAGCGGCCCAGTCGGACACGCGGCGAAGCACATCCAGCAAGCTCACGCGCAAGTCGACGGTCAGAGGACGGCCGGCAAGATAGCGACTCGCAATCTTTCGTAACCCGCGCGCAATGTCCGAGAGATTGCAGTCATCCGCATCCCCCGCCGCGCACAGCGTGGAGTCGAATGCTCGCTCGAAATCCTCCCGCGCGAGCTCGATCGCGGCGCGGAGCAGAAAGCGGGACGATCGCCGCGAAAATTGAGGAAGCTCGCATAGCGCTGCATACTTCTCCGTCTGAACAAATAGGCGGTCGCGCTCGTCTCCTTTCGCCAGGTCGGCCGCCACGTAGCCGCAGTTCGGACATTCCTGCAGCCAGCTGCCCATGGTGGACGGCATCATTCCGGAACGTAGATCGATATCCCTGACGCCGAGCTGGCTGGAGCGCGAAAGGACCGATTGCTCTGATGTCTCCCCGCAGCAGAAACACCGCACGTCTTCTTTGCGGTCGTTGGTCATGGCGCGGCCGAGTGCAGGTTGAACACAGCCTCGCCGCTTCGGCGCGGCCGCATCACGGCGTGAGGCAATACGAATAGCGATGTCATTGAAAGGACTTCCAGCCAGCGGCTTTCATCCAATAGACCTCGCCAGACCGTCGCATGACCCAAACGGGTCTGGTTGGCGGCGCCCGCCCCGAAAATCCCAGGCCGCGCCCGGCCGCTTCGCTCCTGCCGCAACCAACCCCCACAGCTGGCTGTCCGTAGAACTCCGGGGGCAAAAGCCCCGGTAAAAGCGGCCCGGCCGCGCTTGCTGGAAGGGAATCTCGTGTAACCTGAACGAGTTCTCTGATCGATCGGACCCTCATGCCCGCAGCCACCGAGCGTCTCCTCGCCGCCGTCGAAGCGATCTACGATACGGCAGCGAGCCCGTCATTGTGGCCATCCGCACTTGGCAAGATCGCGGACTGCTTCGAAGACGCGGGCGCGATCCTGCAATGGCGGAGGGACGACGGGGCGTTCGGAGCCATCGCCTCCGAAAGCCTCGGGCCGGCGCTCGGCGACTATGGGGAGCGTTGGGGGCAGCACGATTTCAAGGCCGAGCGGTGTGTCTCGGCCGGCCTTTACGTCAGCGGCGAGCCCTTCACCGACCGGCACATCGGCCCGATCGACGATTCCTACCTCAACCATCCGTTCAGCACGGACTTCCTTGCAAGGCACGGCTTGGGCTGGTTCGGATCGATAGGCGTGTCGCCCGACCCGCGGATCATCGTGGCGCTCAGCGTGCAGCGCGCGTTCGCCAAGCCGCAATTCTCCGACGCCGAGCTGGACCTCATCGCGACGCTCGGGCGCCATGCAGAGAAATCGCTGCGCCTGTCGATCAGGCTGCTTGATACCGAGTTGGCCAATCTCGGCCTTGGCGACGCCCTCGCGCGGGTCGGCATCGGCGTGTTCGCGCTGGACTGGTCGGCGCGCCTGCTGTTCGCCAATCCGGTCGGCGAAAGTCTTGTCGGCGAGGTGTTCGACCTCGCGAACGATCGTCTGCTTGTTCGCATGGCGGCGAGCCGGGCTCCATTCGAGACCGCAATGACGCGCACGCTTCGCGCCGAGGCGCGCGACCTGCTGGCCGAGCCGAGACCCATTCTCGTGGAGTCGAGTGCAACAGGCCGGCGCTTCGTCATCTACCTGCTCCCGATCACCGCCGGCGCACTTTCAGACGACCACTTCCTGACCCGCACGCGAGCGATCGTGCTCGCGATCGAGCAGAAATCTGCCGAGCCTCCGGATCCCGCCATCGTGCGAGACGTCCTGGGCTTGACGCTCGGGGAAGCCAGGATCGCCTCGCTGGTGGGCTCGGGCGTTCCGCCGAAACAGGCTGCAGGCCGGCTCGGAATTGCCGAAGACACCGCGCGCAACGTGCTGAAGCGCGTATTCCAAAAGCTTGGCATATCCAGGCAAAGCGAACTCGCGGCGCTGCTCGGCCGGCTCGTGTTGCGAGGGCCTTGAAGCAGCGGCATGGCATGCGGTGCACCCATCGACCCCAATGAACGGATATAGCGGGGAAGAAAATCGGGGGCGTTGGAATCGCCACGAGCGAAGCGGAACCGGCTGATGCCGAGTGCAATCAGCGCGGCCGGCGATGCTGCCTGCTCCAGCAGTGCGATGGTGCGAATTGTGGTGACAGTGCACCAAACATTCGACACGGGGAGGGCCCTCTCCGCAACGCCGCTCAAAGCCAATCTTGTGCGCGGTCACCGTAGCTCGTCGGTTCGCAATGCGATATCGGTAGCGAGCCAAAGATTTTCATGGACAAGCAACCCGGGCGAAAAAGATCGTGAGTTTCTTCGAGCGTCTCAAGACAGCAGCATCCGTTGAGTGGCGGGCCTACACCGAACATCCCTTCACGAACGGATTGGCAGACGGCTCGCTCCCCCAAGCGGCGTTTCGTCACTATCTCGTTCAGGACTATTTGTTCCTCATCGAGTTTGCCCGCGCCTACGCGCTCGCGGTCTACAAGTCGCCCAGCCTTGCCGACATGCGCGAGGCAGCGGCCGGCCTGTCGGCCATCCTCGACGTCGAGATGAACCTGCATGTGAAGCTCTGTGCCGATTGGGGTCTATCCCCGGCTGACCTTGAACAGGTCCCCCCGGCGGCCGAGATGCTGGCCTATACACGCTACGTGCTCGACGCTGGAATGCGCGGCGATCTGCTGGCACTCAAGGTGGCGCTTGCTCCCTGTGTGATCGGGTACGCGGAGATCGCAACGCGGCTCGCCTCGCGAACCCATGCGGACGCCGCGACGAACGCCTATCGCATCTGGATCGCCGAGTACGCCGGCGTACCGTACCAGGAGGTCGCTGCCAAAGCCCGTGCGCACCTCGACCATCTGGCCGATCTCTATGCCACGCCGGCCCGCGAGGCCGAGCTGACTGCGATCTTCAAGGAAGCCACCCGGCTCGAGGCAGACTTCTGGGAGATGGCCTGGCGCGAGGGCCAGCGTGTTGCCGAATTACGGTAACAGTGCACGAAACTCCGACGGAGGCGCGCCGCCCCTCACGCGATCATCGCCTTGATCCGCGCCGTATCCGCAAACTCAATCAACTCGGCGATCTTGCCATCCTGAAATCTGAACAGGTCCAGGATCTCGGTGCTGAAAGTCTTTCCGCTCGGATTGTATCGAACGAGAACCCGGGAAAGCGGGACGTCGAGCCTGCATGCCTATCCGGCGCGAGGGCCGCGGTCGTCTAATTCAGACGGTGCCATTTGCCTCACTTCGCTGCGCCCGCCGTCGACCAAGGCTTCGGATCTTCTCTCGGTGGTGGTCCATTGAGTTCGAGCTCCCAGGACTCAAATGGCGGACTCACTTGGAACCCGCGGTCGCAATAGCTCCGGATCCATTGGGCGGCACGGTGCTCCGCATACTTCGCGTTAACGGGCATACCCTGCTGATCAAACTCGATGACGTTCGCAAAGATCGCATAGGCCTGCTCCATCAAGCTCGGCTCTGCTAACATTACCTGGCGATATTCGATCCCTTCGAGAAGAGGATGCCCCACGGAGCCAGCAGCAATCCAATAGCTGAAGCTACGTAACGCTCCCGAGAAGGCGGCGCTTAGCTTCGAAGGATGATTCATGTTCGAACACCATAAAGTAGCAAGTGAGCCAAGCTCCGCCGTCGAATCAATGCACGGCATTACGGTGACAGTGCACCAAACCAGATCCCGGAGGCGTGCCATGAGGCCACTGACGAAGGCCAATTTTATGCCTGCCACCCTAACTCTAGCTGCCTCACGTCTGGGGCTACATCCCGAAACCAGCCAACATCAATAACCTTTGGAGCCTGAGAAAATGATCTCAGCCGAATACTGCCGACTTATGGCCCGCTACAACACTTGGCAGAACGCCTCTTTGGTAACGGCCGCCGACAGGCTTACCAACGAGGATCGCTGGAAGGATCGAGGTGCGTTCTTCCGGTCGATCGCAGCTACATTGAACCATCTTTATTGGGCTGATGCCCTGATACTGGAGCGGCTAAAGGGGAACGAGCGTCCAGAGGAAACCATCAAGCACTCCCTCACGGATCCCACAGATTGGGAGGCCTTCAAGGCGCTCCGCTTGCAACGGAACGAGGAAATCGAAGTGTGGTCAGCGCGATTGGTCGATGCGGATCTGAACGGGATGCTTGTTTGGTATCCGGGGGACGGTTCAACTCGGATCGAGAAGCCAAAGACGCTCGTTGCTATTCAACTCTTCAATCACCAGACTCACCATAGAGGTCAGGTCCACGCGATGTTGACGGCAGCGGGTGCAGAACCAGAGCCGACGGACCTTCATCTTCTGGCGTAGCTCGTGCGACGCTCCAATCCATCTCATCGCATGTCAGGCGATCATCGCCTTGATCTGCGCAGTGTCCGCAAACTCAATCAACTCCGCGATCTTGCCGTCCTGAAATCTGAACAGGTCCAGGATCTCGGTGCTAAAAGTCTTTCCACTCGGATTGTATCGAACGACAACCCGGGAATGGACTGCGACGCGATCCCCGTCGACCAGCTCAGTCAGGATCTCGCGGCTTTCGAAGCCGAAGGCGGCAGTGAACTGAGTGAAAGCCCCGCGCAGGGTCGGGTGCCCCTCCATGCGTCCCGTCAGTTCGAGCGCGCCCTTGTCGCCCATCAAGGTGAAGTGGCCCTCGGGATGAAAAGCCGTCACCAGGCCCTCGACGTCGCCGTCGCCGCGCGCGGCGTAGGCGGTCCTGATCAATGCGAGCATCTCTTCGCGCTGTGCCATGTCACCCTCCCTGCTAGACGTATCAGGGCAGCCTAGCGACCTTTGCGTGTAAAGGCAAAATCATTGGAATCGTGCTGCGCGTGCTCAGCGCGCCACCACCCAAACCACCACCGGCAATGTCACCGCCGCCAGCAGCGTGCCCAGCGCCACCGCGCCCGACACCGGGTTCACTAGCCGCTGATACTGCACCGCGAAGATGTAGGCGTTGGCGCCGGTCGGCATTGCCGCGAACAGCACGACGACGCCGGTCGCGATCGGCGGCAGGTCGAGCAGTCTTGCCAGCGCGAACGCCGCCGCCGGCATCACCGCTAGCTTCAGCGCGCACATCACCAAGATGCTCAGCTTCTCGCCCTTCACCTCGAAGCGAAACAGATTGATGCCGAGTGCGATCAGCGCGGTCGGCGATCCCGCTTGCGCCAGGAGCTCGATGGTACGGTCGACGACGGGGGTGAGGCCGAGGCCGGTGAAGCGCCAGACCACGCCAAAGCCGATCGCGAGCATCAGCGGGTTGCGGGCGAGGTCTGTGAGCACCGGCCAGATCACCGACAGCGCCGAGCCGGTCCGCTTGCGGTTGACCAGCTCCATCTGCAGGATGCCGCAGAGCCAGAGCAGCGGCGTGTTCACCGACAGGATCAGCGCCATCGGTCCTGCGGCCTCATTGCCCAGCGCCGAGAGCGTCAGGGGAATGCCGAGCATCACGATGTTGCCGTAGACCGAGCCGATCGCGAACACGACGCCGTCCTCGCGGTCTTCGCGGCGCGCGCGCAGCAGGGCCGAGATCGCCAGCGCCGCGATCCAGATGACGGCCAGCGCGCCGTAATAGGCGCCCCACATCCGGTAGGGGCTGACGTCGGGGAATTCCGATACGACGATGGTGCGGAACAAGAGGGCAGGGATCGCGATGCTGAAGGCGAATTCGCTGATGCCCTTGTGCGCGCTCTCCGAGACGAAGCGAAACAGCACCGCGGCATAGCCGGCCGCGATCAGCGCAAACACCGGCGCGACGATCAGCAAGGTGGCCATGCGCCGCTACGACCCCAGCTCGATGATCCGGCGCGCCATCCGCACATTGGCATAGTCGATCATCTTGCCGTCCAGCGTCACCGCCCCCTGGCCGTTCGCCTCCGCCTGCTCCATGGCGTCGACGATCCGTCGCGCCTGGGCCAACTCCTGGTCCGACGGCATGAAGGCGCGCAGCGTCGGTTCGATCTGATCGGGATGGATGACCTGCTTGCCGTCGAACCCCATCGCCGCGGCCTTCTGCGCGCTGCTTTCGGTCAGCCTGGCATCGCGGAACGCGCCGCAGGGGCCGTCGATGGCGATGAGGCCGAACGCGCGGGCGGCGACCAGGACGCGCATCATCGGATAGGCGAACAGGTCGAGCGGGGCGGAGGCATAGCCGCTTTGCGCCGATCCCACGTGCCGGTAGCCGTCCGGCGACACGCCGATGTCGGAGGAGCGGGCGCCGATCGACGCCGCGAAATCGCCGACGCCGAGATGCAGCGCGGCGACGCTGTCGTGGCACGCGGCGAGCGTGTCGACATTGACGAGACCGAGCGCCGTCTCGATCAGCAATTCCAACGCGACCGGCGCGGAGCGATCGGGGTTGGCTGCCCGCAACTGATCGGCAATCCCGGCGATATCGCTGGCGCGCTCCGCCTTCGGCACGATCACCGCATCCAGCCGGGGAAACGCGGCCAGCGCGCGGATCTCCTGGGCGACGAAAGGACTGTCGACGGCGTTGATCCTCACCGTGACGCGCTTGTTGCCCCAGTCGAGCGAGGCGAGGGAGCGGACGGCTTCATCCAGTGCGAGGCTTTTCTCCGATGGCGGCACCGCGTCCTCAAGATCCATGAACACCGCGTCCGCAACTGAGGCCGCTGCCTTGGAAACAAGACGGGAGCGATGGGCGGGGACGGCCAGATAGGCCCGCGTTGGCCGCTGATGTGCCATCGTCAAATGTCCTTCGCCAGCCCGAGTTCGCTGAGGATGGCCTGGTTGTGCTGTCCCACATCCGGCACCGGATCCATCCGCGGCTTGACGCCCGGAAGCGTGAGCGCGGGCAGGAAGCTCATCACCGGCCCGCAGGGCGAGCCGACGCTCTGCACCCGGGACCGCGCGCGCAGCTGCTCATGCTCCAGAAAAGCCTCGACTGAGTTCAGATGCGCGTTGGCGATCGAGGCTTCGTCCAGCAGTCGCAGCACCTGCTCGCTGGTCATGGATGCAAAGCACTGCTCGATATGTCCTTGCAGATCGTCTCGGTTCTGCATGCGCAGCGGATTGGTGCGGAAGCTCGGATGATCGGCGAAGCCGGCATCGTCGAGGACGATGCTGCACAGCGAGCGCCATTCCCGATCGTTCTGGATGCCGAAGAAGATGGTGTTGCCGTCGCCGACCCGGAACGGACCATACGGCGCGATCGTCGCATGCCTGGCGCCGGTGCGCGGCAGCGGTCGGCCCGTGCTCTGCGTGTAGAAGGCGGGATAGCTCATCCAGTCCGTGATGGAGTCGAACAGCGAGGTCTGGAAAGCGGTGCCCTTGCCGGTCCGCTCGCGGCGGTACAGCGCCATCAGCACGCCGTTGAGGATGTACATGCCGGTGGCGATGTCGACCACCGACAGCCCGACCTTGGCCGGCTCCGCCTCGGTGCCGTTGATGGCGAGAACCCCGGCCTCGCACTGGACCAGGAGATCGTAGGCCTTCTTGCTGCTGTAGGGGCCGCCAGTGCCATAGCCCGAGACGTCGCAGGCGATGATGCGCGGATGTCTGCGCAGCAGCGATGCGGCATCGAGGCCGAGCCGCTCCGCAGCGCCGGGGGCGAGGTTCTGGATGAACACATCGGCCTGCGGCAGCAGGGCGTCGAGCACCTTGCGTCCGTCAGGGCTCTTGATGTCGATGGCGAGGCTTTCCTTGGAGCGGTTGGTCCAGACGAATTGGCTCGACATGCCGTTCATCACGTGGTCGTAGTCCCGGCAGAAATCCCCAGTGCCCGGCCGCTCGATCTTGATCACCCGCGCGCCCCAGTCCGCCAGGTGCCGGCTGGCCAGCGGCGCGGCGATCGCCTGCTCGAGCGAGACCACCGTGACGCCCGACAGCGGCAGCTCCGCTTCATTCCCTTCCATGAGATCGCTTCCTCTCGTGCGCTTTTTCGACCAGCGCAGGAGACAGGCCGACCACCCCACGCGCATCTTTTTGATGGTGACATCATGCCCCTGTTTTGCCCGACGAGTCAAATTCGACTTCGTTAAATCCTAAGTTGGGAAATGCGTAACGATTGCGAGGGCTTGGCTACTGTGCATGGGGTTGTTTTCGCGTTTTTTGTGTTTAGCGCTTCCCCGCACACAGCTGTCATCCCCCCGCGCCTCCATGTGGCCGTCATGCCCGGGCTTGTCCCGGGCATCCACGTTCTGAGTGCTGCGCGGC
>NZ_PTFE01000169.1:0-9544 GCF_002936975.1 Bradyrhizobium sp. AC87j1 | reverse complement strand
AGGGGGGGCCACACGGGGATTCTCTCCGTCGCGCCCGTCCTCTGTGCGTCATCACTCGCACCTCTTCTTGGGCTACCCCCTCCCTAACCCTCCCCACAAGGGGGGAGGGAACGCACCTTTGTTGGGGCGTTGAGTTCATCCATTGGGGAGTCAATTCGAGCCGGCGGCCGCGGCGGTGAAGCTGCGGTCGACGGCTTTGCTGACGTCGAGCTTCTTGGGCAGGATGCCGTAACGCGTCGAGCGGTCGGAGGCTTCCTGCACCTCCTTCACCACGTTCTCGTCGATCACGATCGGGCTGGTACGCTGCGCGGTATAGGCTGACAGCAGCACGTCTTCCGGCAGCTTGGTCAGCTCGGCGGTGTTCTTGGCATATTCGGAAACGTGATCCAGCGACCACAGCCGCGCCTTGTTCAGCCGCTGCACCAGATCCTGCACCGCCGCGCGCTTGGTGGCGATGGCGTTGTCGGAGGCGACAATGAAGGTGATGGTCGGCGTCAGGCCTTCGCCGTCGGCGATCACCCGCGCCTTGTCCTTCAGCGTGGCGAACGAGACGTAGGGCTCCCACACCGCCCAGGCGTCGATCGAGCCGGCGACCAGCGCGATCTTGGCATCGACGGGGCCGAGCGGCGCGAAGGTCGCATCCTCGAGCTTGATCTGCGCCTTCTCCAGCGTCGCGTCGATCAGGAACTGGCCCCAGCCGCCGCGGGTGCCGGCGAGGCGTTTACCCCTAAGGTCGGCGGCCGATTTGATCGGCGAGTCCTGACGCACCAGGATGGCTTGCGTCTTCGCATCCGACCTGGTGCCGCCGATCGCCTTGATCGGCGCGCCGGCGGCGTAGACCGAGAGGAAGGAGAGATCGCCGGTGTAGCCGACGTCGAGCGCGCCGGCGTTGAGCGCTTCCAGGATCGGCGCCGCCGCGGCGAATTCCGACCATTCGATTCTGTAGGGCAGGTCCTTCGCATAACCGGAGATTTCGAGCAGCGAGCGGTTGCCGCCCTTCTGGTCGCCGACGCGCAGCACGACGGTGTCCGCGGCAAACGACGCGGCAGTCGTCGACAGCGTGATGGCGGCGGCGAATAGCGATGCGGCGAGCCGGCGGGTAATGGAATGATCGTGGGAGTTGATGCTCATATAGCCTGTCTTGTTGCTTGCTTGTGACTTTGGCTCACGACGCGTGAGCGAGCGATGCAGCGAGACGATCAAGTCTATGACCGCGCGATGTGCAGTCAATGAAATGGCCAACCGTATTGCGCGCGCATCGGGCAAGGACGTTTCATTGAATCCTTGCGCGCGAGAACACGACGGTCTTGCGAGAGAAAGATGCACGGGATCTAAGCAGATGTGCGCTCCTGTCGATCGCCGGGAGCAACCGCATTCACGAAAATCGTTTCATCGTTCTCGCGCGCGCCGATGGAGAGAATGACCTCGCTTCGCATCACATTCGAAATTCCATTTCATTGACGATACGGCGAGTGCGCCGCATGATTTGCGCATCGCATCAACGCGGCGCGACAAACGCCGGCGGAATAATTTTCTCTCAACGCAGCTCCGTACGGACCATGCGCAACGTGAAGCGTTGCGCCAAGGGCGGAGTCGTGCCAGCGCAGGAGTGGGGACTGATGAACAACGACGACAAGCGCGGCGGACGGGGGCTCGACCGGCGCCATCTGCTCCAGGCGGGGCTTGCGGCAGCTTTCGCCGCGCCGCTCGGCGCGCTGGGCGCGCAGGCTTTTGCGCCGCGCGGGATTGCATCCGGCATCGACTTCTCGGAGTTTCCGCTGTGCCGGACGGCGTCCGATGCGCCCGCGCTCACCGGCGCGCCGCGCAAGGTGAAACTGTCGTGGAACGCCGGCGCCGTCTGCCTCGCGCCCGTGCCTGTTGCGATCGAGCACGGCTTCTTCCAGAAGCACAATCTCGACGTCGAGCTCGTCAACTATTCCGGCTCGACTGACCAGTTGCTCGAGGCGATCGCGACGGGAAAGAGCGATGCCGGCCTCGGCATGGCGCTGCGCTGGCTGAAGCCGCTGGAACAGGGCTTTGACGTCAAGATCGCCGCCGGCACCCACGGCGGTTGCATGCGCGTGCTGTCGCGCGCCGATTCCGGCGTTGCCAGGCTCGCCGATCTCAAGGGCAAGATCGTCGCGGTCGGCGATCTCGCCGGTCCCGACAAGAACTTTTTCTCGATCCAGCTCGCCAAGCTCGGTATCGATCCCAACAAGGATGTCGACTGGCGCGCCTATCCCGGCAACCTTCTCAATGTCGCCGTCGAGAAGGGCGAGGTGCAGGCGTTCCTGTCCTCCGATCCGCTGGCCTATCTCTGGCTCAAGGACACCCAGTACAAGGAAGTCGCCTCCAATCTCGACGGCGAATTTCGCGAAAAGAGCTGCTGCATCCTGGGCCTGCGCGGCAGCCTGGTGCGGGAGGAGCCGCAGGTCGCCCGCGCCATCACGCAGGCGCTGCTCGATGCCGCGATGTTCAGCTCGCAGAATGCGACGGCCGCCGCAAAATCGTTCCAGCCTTACGCGCCGAAGGCGGCCACGCTCGCCGATATCGAGGGCATGGTGCGCTACCACACCCACCATCATCATCCCGTCGGCGATGTGCTGAAGCGCGAGCTCAAGGCCTATGCCGACGATCTCAAGAGCGTGCAGGTCTTCAAGCCGAGCACCGACACGGCCAAATTCGCGGAGCGCATCTATGTCGACGTATTCGCTGTCTGACGGGCTCGCCTCCGGCGCGCCGCGTCTTTCCCGCACGCCGCTGCTGGCGAACTGGGCGAGGGAATCCGGCGTCGGCGTGCTCGCCAGCATCGCCTGGATCGCCTTCGGCCTGTCCTGCCTGTGGTGGGAGGATGTCGGCGACTGGTCGCGCACGCATTCGCTCGGCATCGCCGCCTTCATCATCGCGGCCATCGCGCTGTTCGGCACCGTCGGTGCCGATTATCTGGGATCGGCGGGCAGGGCCCTGCGCAAGCGCGCGCCATGGCTGGTTGCGCTCGGCACCTTCCTGACGCTGTGGGAGGTCGCGACGGCAAAGTTCGCCTGGCTGCCGCTGCCGTTCTTCCCGCCGCCGCAGTCTATCATCGAGGTCTATACCGACGACTTGCCAAAGCTGCTCGACAGCGTCTTCGCGTCGGTCAAGCTCCAGCTCGGCGGCTATCTGATCGGGGCCACGGTCGGCTTCCTGACCGGCGTCTCGATCGGTTGGTCGCGCGCGGTCGGCTATTGGGTGCATCCGGTGCTGCGCTTCATCGGCCCGCTGCCGGCAACGGCCTGGCTGCCGATCGCCTTCTTCACCTTCCCGTCGAGCTGGAGCGCCTCGACCTTCCTGATCGCGCTGGCAACGGGCTTTCCCGTCACCGTGCTGACATGGTCGGGCGTCGCGAGCGTCAGCAATGCCTATTACGACGTCGCGCGCACGCTGGGCGCCAAGCCGTCCTTCCTGGTGCTGAAGGTCGCGATCCCCGCCGCGTTGCCGCACGTGTTCGTCGGCCTGTTCATGGGGCTCGGCTCGTCCTTCGCCGTGCTCGTCGTCGCCGAGATGATCGGCGTCAAGGCCGGGCTCGGTTGGTACCTGCAATGGGCGCAGGGCTGGGCCGCCTACGCCAACATGTATGCGGCACTGATCGTGATGTCGCTGCTCTGCTCCGGCGCGATCACGCTGCTGTTTGCGATCCGCGATCGGCTGCTGGTCTGGCAGAAGGGGACTGTGAAATGGTAGCCGCAGCTTTCGCTGAAGCGGTCACGCACCCGGCAGCCGGCGCCGCGCTCGACATCGAGCAGGTCAGCCACGCCTTCGACATCGACGGCGCCGAGCTGCCCGTGCTCAGCGATGTCAGCATCTCCGTGGAGCCGGGCGAATTCGTCGCGCTGCTCGGTCCCTCCGGTTGCGGCAAGTCGACCTTGCTGCGCCTCGTCGCCGGCCTCGACAAACCCCGGGCGGGAAGATTGCGGGAGGATGAAAGCCGCATCAGAAGCCCGCATCCCTCGCGCGTGGTCGTGTTCCAGGATCCGACCTTGTTTCCCTGGCGGTCGGTCTGGGACAACGTCGCCCTGGGCCTCGAGGCCCAGGGCATTTTGAAGAGTCAGCGTCACCGCGTCGACGACGCACTCGATCTCGTGGGGCTGGCCTCGTTCCGCAACGCCTATCCGCACCAGCTCTCCGGCGGCATGGCGCAGCGCGTTGCGCTCGCCCGCGCGCTGGTCAACGATCCCAAGATCCTGATCCTCGACGAGCCGCTCGGCAAGCTCGACTCGCTGACCCGCATCACCATGCAGGCGGAGCTCGTCTCGCTCTGGCAGCGCAAGGGCTTTACCACGCTGCTGGTGACCCACGACGCCGAGGAGGCTCTGGTGCTCGCCAACCGCGTCATCGTCTTCAGCGATCGTCCCGCCCGCGTGAAGGCCGACATCCGCGTCGACCGGCCCTATCCGCGCCATCGCGGCGATCCTTATCTGGCGGACCTCCGCCGCCAGATCCTCGGTCTGCTGGGGTTGGACGCCACATGGTGACATCCGCAGCCAAGGGCCGCACGGCCCAGAGCGAGTCCGACTACATCGCGCGTGCCGAAGCACTGGCCGAAGGTTTCGCGGCACGCGCAGCCGAGCATGACCGCAGCGGCAGCTTCCCCTTCGAGAACTTTCGCGAGCTGTCCGAAGCGGGCTTGCTGTCGCTGACGGCGCCGGCGGTCCATGGCGGGGCAGGCGCGGGCGCAAGGTACACCGCGCGCGTCCTCGGCGTCATCGGCAAGGCCGACCCGTCGACCGCGCTTGTGCTCTCGATGCACTACATCAACCATCTCGTCATGGCGCGCAGCCCGACCTGGCCGGTGCGGCTGTCGCGCAAGCTTGCGCGTGCGAGCGTCGAGGGCCTCGCGCTCGTCAACGCGCTGCGGGTCGAGCCCGAGCTCGGCTCACCCGCCCGCGGCGGCCTGCCGTCGACGATCGCACGGCGTACCGAGACCGGCTGGCGCCTCTCCGGCCACAAAATCTATTCGACGGGCTCGCCGATCCTGAAATGGTACCTGGTCTGGGCGCGGACGGATGAGGCCGAGCCGCGCGTCGGGCAATTCCTGGTGCCGGCTGGCCTGCCGGGCACCCGCATCGTCGAGACCTGGGATCATCACGGCCTGCGCGCGAGCGGCAGCCATGACGTCATCTTCGACGACGTCGTGATCCCCCTCGATGCCGAGGTCGACGTGCGCAAGCCGGCGGACTGGCGTGCGCCCGACGTTGCACAGGCCGCCGTCCACGCGATCTTCGTCGCGGCGATCTATGACGGCGTCGCCCGCGCCGCGCGCGACTGGTTGATCACGTTCCTGAAGCAGCGCGCGCCCGCCAGCCTCGGCGCGCCGCTCGCGACCCTGGCCCGCGCACAGGAGATCCTCGGCGGCATCGAGGCGCGGCTCGCGGTCAATGCGCGGCTGATCGCCTCCTTCGCCGGCGATTTCGACGACGGCATTGGACTCTCCGCCGGCGAATCCAACGCCATCAAGCTCACCGTCACCAACAACGCCATCGCCGTGGTCGAGGATGCACTGTCGCTCACGGGCAATCACGGCCTGTCCCGCACCAATCCGCTGGAGCGGCACTATCGCGACGTGCTGTGCGGCCGGGTGCACACGCCGCAGGACGATTCCACGCGTATCGGCCTCGGCCGCGCTGCGCTCGAGCTCTAAGAGATCAACAGGGAGACGATCATGTCGATCGAGTTCATCGGCTTCATCAGCAACAACAATTCCTCCGAGACGGTCGTCCGCGAGGGACCGGTCCTCAACCCCACCCACATCGAGACGGTGGCGAAGGCGCATGAGAATGCCGGCTTCGATCGCGCGCTGCTGGCATTTCATTCGACCTCGCCCGACGCGCTCCAGGTGGCGCAGCACGTCCTCAACGTGACCTCCCGCCTCAACGTGCTGATCGCGCAGCGGCCGGGCTTCACTGCCCCGACATTGCTGGCGCGGCAATTCGCAGCGCTCGACCAGTTTTCCCGCGGCAGGGTTGCGCTCCACGTCATCACCGGCGGCAATGCCACCGAGCTCAGGCAGGACGGCAACACGCTCGACGACAAGGACGAGCGCTACGCCCGCACCTCCGAGTTCCTCGATATCCTCAAGCTGGAATGGACCAGCGACAAGCCGTTCACCTACAAGGGCAGGTACTACCAGGTCGAGAACGCCTTCTCGCAGGTGAAGCCGTATCGGCCCGAGGGCATCCGCGTCTATTTCGGGGGCGCCTCGGATGCTGCGATCGACGCCGCCGGCAAGCACGCCGACACGTTTGCGCTGTGGGGCGAGTCCTATGCGCAGGTGCGCGACGTGACCTCGCGCGTCCACAACGCCGCCGTCAGGCAGGGGCGGCCGACCCCGCGCTTCAGCCTCTCGGTGCGGCCGATCATTGCCCCCACGGAGAAGCTGGCCTGGGAGAAGGCGGAGGAGATTCTGGCGCGTGCCACCGCGCTGCAGGACAAGACCGGTTATCGCAAGCCCGCCGATGGCCACGCCACCGCCGGTGCGCGGCGCCTGCTCGCGCTCGCCGATCAGGGCAGCCGCATCGACAAGCGGCTGTGGACCGAGATCGCAAAGCTCACCGGCGCCAACAGCAACACCACCGCGCTGGTCGGTACGCCCGAGCAGGTCGCCGAAGTCTTTGGCGATTATTACGATCTCGGCATCAGCCATTTCCTGATCCGCGGCTTCGATCCCTTGATCGACGCGATCGAGTATGGCCGCGAATTGATCCCGCTGACGCGCGAGCTGGTCGCCAGGCGTCAGGCCGTTCGCGGCCAGGCCGCGGAATGATCCGCCTCTCGTGTCCCGGACGCGGTGCAGCGTGCAACGCTGCTCCGCAGAGCCGGGACCCATGCCGCGCAGGATGCTCTCGGAGAGAGAGGGCACGAGAACTCACAGGACGCTCAAGCATCCGTGAAACGAGGGGTGCGCCTGCTAGCCCGATAGCCATCCTCGACACGTTCGTTCTGCGCTTCACGCCGCCGACAACATCCCTATTGCTATTTGCACCGCCTCCCTTGCGCCGCTTCGCACCCCGTCAAAAATCAATCCGACGACCACATCGGGAGACCGGCCATGGGCCTGCAAGAAACGAGAATCGAATCGCTTCCCTTCGTCACTGCCGAACTGAACTATCTCGGGCCGACCGCGGGAAAACCGCGCACCTACGCTTTCGACCCGCCGCCGGGCGAGCCCAAGAGCACGTCGCTGCCGGAGCCGCATCAAATGCCGATCTTCGATGCGCGCCTGATCGCAAACAATTTTTCGCTCGACCGTGAGGGCTTTGCGCTGGTGCGCCATCCGACCCAGGTGAAAGACTTCTACGACGACGCAGAGGTGAGGGCGGTCTACTATCCCGCCGTCGAGGCGTTCCTGCGCGCGACGCTCAAGGCGGACCGCGTCGTCATCTTCGACCATACCGTGCGCAAGCGCGTCGAAGGCGCCGCCGACATTCGCGGCGGCGGCCCGCGCCAGCCGGCCACGCGCGTCCATGTCGACCAGACCGCGGTCTCCGGCGCCAACCGCGTGCGCGAGCATCTGCCTGACGAGGCCGAAGAGCTGCTGAAGGGCCGCGTGCAGGTGATCAATCTCTGGCGGCCGATCCGCGGTCCCTTGCGCGATTCACCGCTGGCGATGGCCGACGGCACCACGGTTGCGCCCGGTGATCTCGTGGCGTCCGACCTGATCTATCCCGACCGCCGCGGCGAGACCTATTCGGTGAAATACAATCCTGATCATCGCTGGTTCTATTTTCCGGAGATGACACCGGACGAGGCGCTGCTGCTGAAGTGCTACGATTCCGCAACCGACGGCCGCACCCGCTTCGGGCCGCACACCGCCTTCGTCGATCCGACCACGCCTGATGATGCCGCGCCGCGTGAAAGCATCGAGGTGCGCACGCTGGTTTTTCACAAACAGTAACAATGTGTGATGGCGCTGCCGGGATCCGTCCCGGCAGTTCCAGGAACTGAAGGGAACAAACTGACGTTTGCGGGACGGGTCTGGGCCAACCCGGAGCGGTGCCGTGCGCGCGCAGCCGACGCTATTGTTTTGTCTCGCTACTTTCTCGTTTTCACCATTTTCTGTTGCCCATGCCGAAAGCGGGCTCGCCTCCTATTACGGCTACGCAAAAGCCGGCAAAGGCGGCGAACTGACCTGTGCACACCGCACGCGCCCGTTTGGCAGCGTGCTGAGGGTCTCCTATGGCAGCCGCTCGATCCAGTGTCGCGTCAACGATCGCGGCCCCTTCATCCGCGGCCGTATCGTCGATCTCTCGGTGCCGGCTGCCCGCGCGCTCGGCATGATGAGTGCCGGCGTGGTGCGAGTCTCCGTGGAATAGGCCAGCCAGCGCGCTATAGTGCCGCCCAAAGCAAGGGGGCACTATGGCTGGGATCAGGGTAGGACTCGTCGGCTGCGGCTTCGTATCGGAGCTGCACATGTATGCGTTCCGGCGCGTCTATGGCGTGGACGTCGAAGTCGCGGCGGTGGCCGCACGCGGCGACCATGTCGTCGAATTCGCTGGCCGTCACACCATCCCGCGGGTCTATCGCAGCTTTGCCGAGTTGATCACCGACCGCGAGATCGACGTCATCGACATCTGCACGCCGCCCAATCTTCATGCCGAAATGATCGTCGCGGCGATGCAGGCCGGCAAGCACGTGATCTGCGAAAAGCCGTTCGCCGGCTATTTCGGCCGCGACGGCGACAAGCAGCCGATCGGCAAGCACGTGCCGAAGGCGCTGATGTATGAGCGCGTGCTGGAGGAGATGGACAAGACGCGCGCCGCGATCGAGCGCACCGGAAAACTCTTCATGTATGCCGAGGATTGGATCTACGCGCCCGCGGTGACCAAGACCGCGGAGATCATCAAGGCGACCAAGGACAAGATCCTCTTTATGAAGGGCGAGGAGAGTCATTCCGGCTCGCACGCGGCCCATGCCGCGCAATGGGCGATGACCGGCGGCGGCTCGCTGATCCGCATGGGCTGCCATCCGCTCTCCGCCGTGCTCTACCTCAAGCAGGTCGAAGCGAAGGCGCGCGGCGAGAGTATCCGCGTGGCCAGCGTCACCGGCGATGTCGGCAACGTCACAGCCGGCCTCAAGCCGGAGGAGCGCACCTACATCAAGGCCAATCCGGTCGATGTCGAGGACTGGGGCACGCTGACCGCGACCTTCTCGGACGGCACCAAGGCGACCGTGTTCTCCGGCGACATGATCATGGGCGGCGTGCGCAATCTGGTCGAGACGTACACGTCAGGCGGCTCGCTGTTCGCCAACATCACCCCGAACAACCATCTGATGAGCTACCAGACGTCCGAGGAGAAGCTCGCCAGCGTCTACATCACCGAAAAGGTCGACCGCAAAACCGGCTGGCAATATGTCTGCCTCGAGGAGGAATGGACGCGCGGCTATCTGCAGGAGATCCAGGACTTCATGGAATGCGTGGCGACGGGCCGGCAGCCGCTGTCCGACCTCGCGCTGGCCTATGAGACGATCAAGGTGAACTACGCGGGGTATTGGGCCGCGGAGGAGGGGC
>NZ_PTFE01000168.1:0-9545 GCF_002936975.1 Bradyrhizobium sp. AC87j1 | reverse complement strand
CGGTAAGCCGAAAATGGTCGCCCTCATCGCCGTGGCCCGCAAGCTCATCACCATCCTCAACGCCATGCTCAGGGATCGAAAACCATGGCAACCCGCTTGACAAAGAACACAGTCGCTGAGGTGCGAGACGTGCGGCGCGTAGCGTCGCGCGGGGAGCCTCGAAGGATGCACGGCCACCGCCACATCCGCACGGAGAGAGCCGAGCCGTCGCCCTTCGAGGCTCGCCGGAGAGGCGAGCGCCTCAGGGTGACGGTCTCAGACCAGGGTTGTGCTGCCCCATCCCGTCTTGACTCCCCCTTCCCGACCGCGCAAAGCGGGCGCCATGAATGCCTCGCCCTCCCCATCCGTCCCGCCGGCCGGCTCGGCCGGGCCAGATGCGCTGCGGAAACTGCTGGAACGACCGATCCCGGCGGTGATGGGCGTGCTCAACATCACCCCGGATTCCTTTTCCGACGGCGGCGAGTTCATCGCGCCCGAGCAGGCGCTCGCGCGGGCGCGGGCGATGATCGCGGATGGCGTCGACATCATCGATATCGGCGCCGAATCCACCCGGCCCTACAAGGGCGCGAAGGCCGTCACGGCGGACGACGAGCTCGCCCGGCTGAAGCCGGTGCTGGCGGGCGTAGTCGCGCTCGGCGTGCCGGTCTCGATCGACAGCATGAAGGCGGAGGTGGTGGCCTACGCGCTCGACCAAGGTGCGGCCATCGCCAACGATGTCTGGGGCCTGCAACGCGACGCCACCATGGCGCCGCTGGTGGCCGCGAGAGGCGTTCCCGTCATCGTCATGCACAACCGCGACGACGCCGATTCCGCCATCGACATCATCACGGACATGAAGACGTTCTTCCTGCGTTCGCTGGATATCGCCGCAAAGGCCGGCATCGCGCGCGACAGGATCGTGCTCGATCCCGGCATCGGCTTCGGCAAGACCGCCGAGCAGAGCATGACCGCGCTGGCGCGCCTGCGCGAATTCGAGATGTTCGGCCTGCCGATCCTGGTCGGTGCCTCGCGCAAACGCTTCATCGCCTCGGTGTCGCCGTCGGAGCCGAAAGAGCGGCTCGCCGGCTCGATCGCCGCGCATCTGATCGCCGCGCAGCGCGGCGCAAAGATCATCCGGACTCATGACGTCGCCGAGACCTTGCAGGCGCTGCGGGTGGCGAACGCAATCGAGGGCAAGCAATGACCGATACGATCTTCGTCTCCGGCCTGTCGATCCACGCCCGCCACGGCGTGATGGATCACGAGACCGAAGTCGGCCAGCGCTTCGTCATCGATCTCGAACTCTATACCGACCTGTCGGAGCCTTCGCGCAGCGACCGGCTCGCCGATACGGTGTCCTACGCCGAGGTCGTGGCGACGACGACGGCGGCGTTCAAGAATACCAATTACAAGCTTTTGGAGCGCGCGGCCGGCGCGGTGGCCGACGCCATCCTGTCGCACTTCCCGCGCATCCGCGCCGTGAAGATCACCGTACACAAGCCGCATGCGCCGATCGCCGCGATCTTCGACGACGTCGGCATCATGCTGACCCGCTCGCGGCATCCCTGATGGCAAGCGTGCTGATCGCGCTCGGCGGCAATGTCGGCGATGTCCGCGCGACATTCGCCAAGGCGATCGCCCATATCTGCGGCATGGCGCAAGCTGCGCTGATCGCGCGATCCTCGGACTATGCGACGCCGCCGTGGGGCGACGAGGACCAGGCGCCCTTCATCAATGCCTGCATCGAGATCGAGACCGACCTCGATCCGCACGCGCTGCTGTTCGTGCTGCAGAAGGTCGAGCAGAAATTCGGCCGCACGCGGAACAAGGAGCGGCGCTGGGGCCCGCGCACCCTCGATCTCGACATGATCGCCTATGACGATGTCAGCTTGCAGAAGCCGGATCTGACCCTGCCGCATCCGCGCCTGTTCGAGCGCGCTTTCGTGCTGGTGCCGCTGGCCGAGATTGCACCCGACCGCGTGATCTCGGGCATTCCAGTGCGCGACGGGCTCGCCAGCGTCTCGACGCAAGGCATTGAGCGGCTTCCGGATACCGGTTAACCAAAAACAACCGTTTGCAGGGGCGGCCCGCCGTGGCAATTTCGCCTGCGGATAACGATACGTTTGGGAGCCCTTGGCCGCATGACCTCCGTGACTGACGACCTGCCGCTGGCGGCCGATTTTCCTAAGGCGACCGTCGAGGATTGGCGCAAGCTGGTCGACGGCGTGCTGAAGGGCGCGCCGTTCGAGAAGCTGGTCGGCAAGACCTATGACGGAATCAAGATCGAACCGCTCTATCCGCGCGCCAAGGCTGTCGCGCCCGTCGTGGGTCGACCGGCCGCTGCACCCTGGCAAATCATCCAGCGGATCGACCATCCCGATGCGGCGCTCGCGAATGCGCAGGCTTTGCAGGACCTGGAGAACGGCGCGACCGGGCTCGCGCTGGTGTTCGCCGGCGGCAGCGGCGCTCACGGGTTCGGCCTGGAACCTTCGGCCGATGCGGTCGCAAAGGTGTTAAAGGATATCCATCTCGATGCCGGCATCGGCCTCGAGCTTCAGATCGGTCCGCAATCGCGGATGGTCGCGATCCATGTCGCGGAATATGTGAAGAGCAACGGCCTCGATCCCGCCGCCTGCAACATCCGCTTCGGGCTCGACCCGCTCGCGGCGGGCGCGGTGTGGGGCCACAGCCCCTATACCTGGGAGGAGATCGCCCCCGCCGTCACCGGCGCGATCAAGGGCCTCGCCGGGCTCGGCTTCAAGGGACCGTTCGCGTCCGCCGACGGACGCGTGATCCACGATGCCGGCGGCTCCGAGGTGCAAGAGCTCGCCTTCGTGCTCGCCTGCGGCGTCGCTTATCTGCGCGCGATCGAAGGCGCCGGCATTCCGCTGGAGGCCGCGCAGGGCATGGTCTACGCGCGGCTTGCCGCGGATGCCGATCAGTTGCTGACCATGGCGAAATTCCGCGCGCTGCGGCTGCTCTGGGCGCGGATCGAGACCGCGTGCGGCCTCACGCCCAAGCCGCTGTTCATCGCCGCCGACACGGCCTGGCGCATGCTGACGCAGCGCGATCCCTATGTGAACATGCTGCGCGCGACCATCGCGACGTTCGCGGCCGGGCTCGCCGGCGCCAACGCGATCACCGTACTGCCGCACACGCTGGCGCTCGGCCTGCCCGATCCGTTCGCACGCCGCGTGGCGCGCAACACGCAAGCCCTGCTGCTGGAGGAGAGCAACCTTGCCAAGGTCTCTGATCCCGCCGCGGGCGCGGGCGGCATCGAGACGCTGACCGCGCAGCTTTGCGAGGCCGCCTGGGCCCTGTTCCAGGAGAGCGAGACCGCCGGCGGCGCCTTTGCCGCCCTTCAGCAAGGCCTATTCCAGAGCAAGGTCGCGGCCGCGCGAAAAGCGCGTGACGCCAACATCGCAAAGCGTCGCGACGTGCTGACCGGCGCCAGCGAGTTTCCGAACCTGCATGAGAGCGAGACGGCGGTGCTGAAAGCGACACCGGTCGAGCTGGCACCGTATGGCGAGCAGAAATACAAGTTCGATGCGCTGCCGCCGATCCGGCTGGCGGAACCGTTCGAGGCGCTGCGCGACAAATCCGATGCGGCACTCAAGTCGCGCGGCGCGCGGCCAAAGGTGTTCCTGGCCAATCTCGGCACGGCCGCCGATTTCACCGCGCGCGCGACCTTTGCCAAGAGCTTCTTCGAGGCCGGCGGCATCGAGGCCCTCGATAGCGAGGGCTTTGCCGATGCGGCCAAGGTCGCGGCAGCGTTCAAGGCCTCGGGCGCCGAGCTTGCCTGTCTTTGTTCCAGCGACAAGGTCTATGCGGAACACGCCGAAGCTGCAGCGAAGGCCCTGCAAACGGCCGGCGGGCGACATATCTATCTGGCAGGCCGCCCGAGCGAGACCGAGGCGGCGCTGCGGGCCGCCGGCGTCACGGGTTTTGTCTTCGCCGGAGGCGATGCGCTTGCCACGCTGAAAGACGCCTATCGACGGATGGAACAGAAATGACCGAGCCAGGCAAACCAGTTCTCACCGGCGGCTGCCAATGCGGGGCCGTGCGCTTTGGCGTCACGACCGCGCCAACCAGGATTTCGATCTGCCACTGCCGCATGTGCCAGAAGGCAGCCGGCGCGCCGTTCGCCTCCTTTGCCGACATCAACAAGACGGACTTTGCCTGGACCAAGGGGCAGCCGTCGTTCTTCCGTTCCTCCACCATTGCCGAGCGCGGCTTTTGCTCGGCCTGCGGCACGCCGCTGAGCTTCGGCCGCATCGACGGCGACCGGATCGAGATCATGACCGGCGCGTTCGACCGTCCTGACCAGATCATTCCGACGCGACAGTTCGGCACCGAATCCCGTCTCGGCTGGGTGGTCGGCATCGCCAATCTGCCGAGCCAGACCACGCAACAGAATTACGGACCGGAGAAGATGGCGACCATCGTCAGCCATCAGCATCCGGACCATGATTGAGGATATGGTTGAGACCATGAGCCGCATTCCCAATTTCGCAAACGTCGCCTTCGAGCGCGCCACGACCGCCGCGCCGTCAGGCAGCGCCGAACCGTGGCTGACGCCCGAGGGCATTCTGGTGAAGCCCGCTTATGGCGAGGCCGATCTGGCCGGGCTCGATTTCCTCGAGACCTATCCCGGCATCGCGCCTTTCCTGCGCGGCCCCTACCCCACGATGTATGTCAACCAGCCCTGGACCGTCCGGCAATATGCCGGCTTCTCCACGGCGGAGGATTCCAACGCGTTCTACCGCCGCAACCTCGCGGCAGGACAGAAGGGCCTCTCGGTCGCCTTCGATCTCGCCACCCATCGCGGCTATGACTCTGACCATCCGCGCGTCGGCGGCGACGTCGGCATGGCTGGCGTCGCCATCGATTCCATCTACGACATGCGCACGCTGTTCGCAGGCATTCCGCTCGACCAGATGAGCGTGTCCATGACCATGAACGGCGCGGTGCTGCCGATCCTCGCGCTCTATGTCGCGGCCGCCGAGGAACAGGGCGTGGCGCCGGAGAAACTCTCAGGGACGATCCAGAACGACATCCTGAAAGAGTTCATGGTGCGCAACACCTACATCTATCCGCCTGCGCCCTCGATGCGGATCATCTCGGACATCTTCGCCTACACCTCGCAAAAGATGCCGAAATACAATTCGATCTCGATCTCCGGCTATCACATGCAGGAGGCCGGCGCGACGCAGGACCTCGAGCTTGCCTATACCCTCGCCGACGGCGTCGAATATCTACGCGCCGGCCTTGCCGCCGGCCTCGACGTCGACCGCTTCGCGCCGCGCCTGTCGTTCTTCTGGGCGATCGGCATGAACTTCTTCATGGAAGTCGCCAAGCTGCGCGCCGCGCGCCTGCTCTGGGCGAAGCTGCTGAAACCCTTCAATCCCAAAGACCCGCGTTCACTGTCGCTGCGCACGCATTCCCAGACCTCGGGTTGGTCGCTGACGGCGCAGGACGTCTTCAACAACGTGATGCGCACCACGGTGGAGGCGATGGCGGCAACGCAAGGCCACACCCAGTCGCTGCACACCAACGCGCTCGACGAGGCGCTGGCGCTGCCGACCGACTTCTCGGCGCGCATCGCCCGCAACACCCAGCTGTTCCTGCAGCAGGAGAGCGGCACCACCCGCATCATCGATCCCTGGGGCGGCTCGTATTATGTCGAGCGTCTGACGCGCGACCTCGCGGCGAAAGCGTGGGGACACATCCAGGAGGTCGAGGAGCTCGGCGGCATGGCGAAGGCAATCGAGGCCGGCCTGCCGAAGCTGCGCATCGAGGAAGCGTCCGCCAAGACGCAGGCGCGGATCGACGCCGGCAAGCAGGCGGTGATCGGCGTCAACAAGTACAAGCCGACCGACGAGGTGCCGATCGACATCCTGAAGGTCGACAACACCAATGTCCGGCGCTTGCAGATCGACAAGCTGACGCGGCTGAAATCCGAGCGCAACCAGAAGGACGTCGATGCCGCGCTCGCGGCGATTTCGCGCTCGGCCGGCGAAGGCAACGGCAATCTGCTCGCGCTCGCGATCGACGCGGCACGCGCCAAGGCGACCGTCGGCGAAATCTCTGACGCGATGGAGACAGTGTTCGGCCGGCACCGCGCCGAGATCAAGTCCATCACCGGCGTCTACAAGCGGGAGGCGTCCAGCATGGGCAACCAGGTCGAGAAGGTTCAGGCGCTGATCGATGCCTTCGAGGAAGCCGAAGGCCGCCGCCCGCGCATCCTGGTCGCCAAGATCGGCCAGGACGGCCACGACCGCGGTCAGAAGGTGATCGCGTCCGCCTTCGCCGATATCGGCTTCGACGTCGACATCGGGCCGCTGTTTGCGACCGCCGATGAGGCCGCGCGGCAGGCAGTCGAGAACGACGTGCACATCCTCGGCGTCTCCTCGCTCGCCGCCGCCCATCTCACCGCCGTGCCGGAGCTGAAGGCCGCGCTGAAGAAGCAGGGCCGCGACGACATCATGATCATCGTCGGCGGCGTGGTGCCGCCGCAGGATTACGACGCGCTCTATGCCGCCGGCGCCGAAGCGATCTTCCCGCCGGGCACCGTGATTGCGGACGCCGCCGAGGAGCTGATCCGCAAGCTGAACGCCCGGCTCGGCCATAGCGAGGCGGCGGAGTAGCTGATAGACTGGCCGGGTGACCGGCCGGGTGCGTGCATGACACGTGACGAAATCATCGCTGCGATACGCAAGAACGCGGATGCCATCAAAGGCAAGGGCGTATCGAAGCTTGCCATTTTTGGCTCGCGCGCCCGGGACGATTATCGGCCTGACAGTGATATCGACGTTCTCGTCGAGATCGAGCCGGACACCTCTTTTTCCCTGCTCAACTTGATCGATGTCGAGCACATCATCGAGGATGCGACTGGCTTGCAAGCACAGGCAACTGTTCGCCGCTCCATCTCTCCCCGCTTTGCGGAGCGGATCGCAGACGACATACACGAGATATTCTGACGCTCACGCAGGAGCACTATCCTTGAAATTTATGACTCGTCTGAGCGTCGCCCTGGCGCTGAGCGCAACATGCTCGTTCTCCGCCCACGCCGCCGACCCCAAACCCGACGCCGTCGTCAAGACCAAGAGCATCGAGGCGCGCGTCCTGCGCGACGACAGGATCAAGGCGGATGCAGCGCTGGCGGCGGATTGCCTCGCGGAGGGCAAGAAATGGCTGGACAAGAATGCCGCCGAAGCGGCCGCCGCGCGCAAAGCCGATCCGCAGTTCTCTAGGGACGGCGGCTGGGACTTCGAGCGCAAATACGAGATCCGCTCGGTCATCGCCGATCGCTATGTCAGCGTCCTCCGCAACGACTACATGAACACAAACGGCGCGCATCCCAATTCGGACGTGAACACGATCCTGTGGGACAAGGCCGACAACAAGCGCATCTCGATCCGCCCGTTCTTCACCGAGACCGCCGATAACGGGGCGACGATGAAGACGATGGTGAAGGCCATCATCGCCTCGCTCCGCACCGAGAAGAAGAAGCGCGACGCCAGCGAGACCGCAACCGACGAATGGTTCAAAGGCGTCGCGCCGAGCCTGCTCAAGGTCGGCGCGGTGACGCTCGCGCCCTCGACTGAAGCGGGCAAGAGCTCCGGGCTGGCCTTCCACTATCCGCCCTACGCCGTCGGCCCCTACGCCGAGGGCGAGTATGTCGCCTTCGTGCCGTGGGAGACGCTGAAGCCGTATCTCACCGCGGAAGGCGCGCGCAACTTCGGCGGCGCGCGGCCGAAGGGCGACGCCGAGGAGCCTTGAGCGGTCGCTAACTGGACCGCGCCAGCGTCCGCGCAAGTGAGTCCGTCCAATCGGGAATCCAGGACGCGAATAGCGCCTGCCAGCGATCGGCATCCGCCGGCTCGGTATCGAGCGCGACCGACCATTCGATGAGGGTGCGATCGCCCTCGATGATCGGGCGCAGGTGCATGGTGCCTTGATAGCGCGTCGGCGCCGGCGTCTGGCTTCCGTCATCTTGCGGATACGGCAGCGCTTCGAGACCGGCATAGGTCAGGGTGTGCTGCCGATCCGAGTGATCGACCAGGCGCTGGCGGATCCAGTTTCCGAGATAGCAGAAGCGTCTGATGGCGCCCACTTCATCCCCGCGCTTGTCGTCTTCGATCTCGCTCTCGCTCACGCCGTCGATGTAAGCGGGATAGTTGTTGAAGTCGCGGATCAGCGACCAGACTTCGTTCAGCGGGCGGTCCAGCACGGCGCTGTAATAGGCTTGGGTCATCGGTGGCTTGCCTTTGGCTTTCGTTACGCGCAGAGGTTGGCGAATTGCGCGGGCAAAACCCACCCGATTTCCGACTGCCCCATGCTGTTTTCACACAACATGGCGATCTCGTTGGTAGCGCTACCTTGCGGCGGCGCTGCAAAGCCGACTAGAATGGCGCATTGAGAAGAGCACCCGACGTCACGGGCGCCGCTGGGAGGGATTCAATGTCCAAGATTTCGCGCCGCACCTTTGCGGCTTCGACCGCCGCAGTTGCGGCATCCGCCGCTTTCGGCTTCAAGCCAGCGCATGCGCAAGCCTATCCGGCCCGGCCGGTCACCGTGATCGTGCCGTGGGGCGCGGGTGGCGGAACCGATGCGACCGCGCGCATTGTCGCAGCGCTTCTGGAAAAGGACCTCGGCCAGCCCTTCAACGTGGTCAACCGCACCGGCGGCTCCGGCGTGGTCGGCCATAGCGCGATCGCGACCGCACAGCCCGACGGCTACACCATCGGCATGCTCACCGTCGAAATCTCGATGATGCACTGGCAGGGCCTCACCGAGCTGACGCCGAAGAGCTACACGCCGCTGGCGCTGATGAACGAGGACCCGCCGGGCATCCAGGTCTCCTCGTCCTCGCCCTACAAGACGGTCAAGGAGCTCGCCGAGGCGATCAAGGCCGCACCTCCCGGCAAGTTCAAGGCCTCCGGCACCGGCCAGGGCGGCATCTGGCATCTCGCGCTGGTCGGCTGGATGCAGGCGATGGGCCTGCCCGCCAACCAGGTCGCCTGGGTGCCCTCGAACGGCGCGGCCCCTGCGATGCAGGATCTCGCCGCCGGCGGCCTCGACCTCACCACCTGCTCGGTGCCGGAGGCGCGCGCCATCATCGAGGCGGGCAAGGCCAGGAGCCTCGCCATCATGGCCCCCGCTCGCAACCCGATCTTCAAGGACGTGCCGACGCTGAAGGAAGCGATGGGCATCGACTACGCGACCGGCGCCTGGCGCGGCATCGGCGCCCCGAAGAATCTGCCGCCGGAGATCGCAACCAAGCTCACCGCGGCGCTGAAGAAGGTCTACGAGTCCGCCGAGTTCAAGGACTTCATGAGCAATCGCGGCTTCGGCACCGTGTGGGGCGATGCCGGCCAGTTCGCAGGCTTCATGGACAAGGGCGACGCCCAGATGGGCGAAGCGATGAAAGCGGCCGGCTTGAGCAAGGCGTGATCTGGTACCGAGACGCTCTGATCGCCTCTCCCCGCCTGCGGGGAGAGGCCGGAATACGCGCGAAGCGCGGATTCCGGGTGAGGGGGACTCTCCGCGAGTCCAACTCTCAC
>NZ_PTFE01000167.1:0-9579 GCF_002936975.1 Bradyrhizobium sp. AC87j1 | reverse complement strand
GATCACCCCACCCCGTCTCACACTTCGCTGCGCTCAATGTGAGCCGACCCTCCCCCTCCAGGGGAGGGTGTCCGCCCATTCTCCTTGTCATTTCCGCATCTTCCGGGTAAAAGCCCGCCAGTTCGTGGCCCCCGCACCCCTGGAGGCTTGCTGCGAACGATGCCATGGGCCGCGCTGCGGCCCATTAACTTTTGCAAAAACAAGGACTTAACGACATGGCGACGACCGTCAAGGAATTGAAGGCGACCGCACGTCCGAAGAGCGGCAAGGGGGCCGCCCGGGCTGAGCGTCGCGCCGGGAGAGTGCCCGGAGTGATCTATGGTAACAACCAGCCCCCGCTCCCGATCTCGGTTGACGATCGCGAACTGCGCCAGCGCATCCTCGCCGGCCGGTTCCTGACCACGCTGGTCGACGTCGAACTGGACGGCAAGAAGCACCGCGTGATTCCGCGCGATTACCACCTCGATCCGGTCAAGGACTTCCCGATCCATGTCGACTTCATGCGGCTCGGCGAAGGCGCCACCATCCGCATCAGCGTTCCCCTGCACGTCGTGAAGTCGGAAGCCTCCCCGGGCGTGAAGCGCGGCGGCACCGTCAACATCGTCGCCCACGCGATCGAGCTCGAATGCGGTGTCGAGAGCATCCCGCAGTACATCGAGGCCGACGTTGGCGCGCTGGAAATCGGTCACTCCTTGCATCTGTCCGACGTCAAGCTGCCGAGCGGCGTGAAGGCGCTGACCCGCGAGGACGCAACCCTCGTCACCATCGTGCCGCCGTCCGGCTACGCCGAAGAGCAGAAGGCCGCGGCTGCGGCTGCAGCTCCTGGCGCTGCTGCGGCTGCTCCGGCGGCTGGCGCTGCGGCTCCGGCTGCTGCTGCTCCGGCGGCTGCTGCCAAGGCTCCCGCCGGCGGCGACAAGAAGAAGTAATCTCTCAAAGCTGGCGCGCGGTCCCTGACCGCGTGCCGAGCGAGGGGCGCGCCGCGTCATGCGACTCTTTGTTGGGCTCGGCAATCCCGGCGCTAAATACGCACGTAACCGGCACAATATCGGCTTCATGGCCGTCGACGAGATCGCGCGGCGTCATGGTTTCGCACCATGGCGCCGTCGTTTTCAGGGCGAGACCTCGGAAGGCACGCTCGGCACTGAGCGTGTGATCCTGCTCAAGCCCACGACCTACATGAACGATTCCGGCCGCGCCGTGCAGGAAGCCGCAAGCTTCTTCAAGATCGCCATGGGCGACGTCACCGCGTTCCACGACGAGCTCGAACTGCCGCCGGGCAAGGTGCGGGTGAAGATCGGCGGCGGTATCGCCGGCCATAACGGCCTGCGCTCGATCTCGGCGCATATCGGCAACGACTATCGCCGGGTGCGACTCGGCATCGGTCATCCCGGCGTCAAGGAACTGGTGCACGGCCACGTGCTGTCGGACTTCGCCAAGGCCGACAACGACTGGGTGACGACGCTGTGCGAGGCGGTGGCCGAGCACGCAGGCCTGGTCGCCAAGGGCACGGATGCAACCTTCGCCAACAGGGTGCATCTCGCCATGCAGGCGAAGGGATTTTTGACCAAGGACGAGAACGGCAAGGAATAACGCTCGTGGGATTTAAATGCGGAATCGTCGGGTTGCCCAATGTCGGCAAGTCGACCTTGTTCAATGCGCTGACCGAGACGGCCGCGGCGCAAGCCGCGAACTATCCGTTCTGCACCATCGAGCCGAATGTCGGCGAGGTCGCCGTGCCCGATCCGCGGCTCGACAAGCTCGCGGCGATCGCCAAGTCGGGACAGATCATCCCGACCCGGCTGACCTTCGTCGACATCGCTGGCCTCGTCCGCGGCGCCTCCAAGGGCGAGGGCCTCGGCAACCAGTTCCTCGCCAACATCCGCGAGGTCGACGCCATCGCGCATGTCGTGCGCTGCTTTGAGGATTCCGACATCACCCATGTCGAGGGCAAGATCGCCCCGCTCGCCGACATCGAGACCATTGAGACCGAGCTGATGCTCGCCGATCTCGACAGCCTCGAGAAGCGCGTCGACAACCTCGCCAAGAAGGCCAAGGGCAACGACAAGGACGCCAAGGAGCAGCTCGACCTCGTCAACCGCACCCTGGTGCTGCTGCGTGAAGGCAAGCCCGCGCGCCTCGTCGAGCGCAAGGCGGAGGAGGAGCGCGCCTTCGGCATGCTCGGCCTGCTGTCGTCCAAGCCCGTGCTCTATGTCTGCAACGTCGAGGAAGGCTCGGCCGCGACCGGCAATGCGTTCTCCCAGGCGGTGCAGGAGCAGGCCGCCAAGGAAGGCGCGGTCGCCGTCGTCATCTCCGCCAAGATCGAATCCGAGATCGCCACCATTTCGCGTGAAGAGCGCGCCGACTTCCTGGAGACGCTGGGTCTAGAGGAAGCCGGCCTCGATCGCCTGATCCGCGCCGGCTACACGCTGCTCGACCTCATCACCTACTTCACGGTGGGCCCGAAGGAAGCGCGCGCCTGGACCATCTACCGCGGCACCAAGGCGCCGGGCGCGGCGGGCGTGATCCATACCGACTTCGAGAAGGGCTTTATCCGCGCAGAGACGATTGCGTATGAGGACTATGTCGGGCTCGGCGGCGAAGCCGGCGCGCGCGATGCCGGCAAGCTCCGCCTCGAAGGCAAGGAATACGTCGTCGCCGACGGCGACGTGATGCATTTCAGGTTTAATACGTAAGCCGCGAACATCGGTGCCTTAGGGTGGGTTAGCCCCGCAGATACGCGAAGCGTATTTGCGCAGCGTAATCCACCTCTTCTGCTTCCGCGGAGATAGACAGTGGTGGGTTACGCCTGCGGCTAACCCACCCTACGGCACCTGCGCTCACTTCATCCCGCTGCCCTGGTCGCGGATGGCGCCCAGATGCTCGTTAATGCGGAAGACGATCAGGATCAGCTCCGCGGCGATGCGCGAGAACACGATTCCGACGACGACGCTGGCGATCGACGACAGCAGCACCAGGAAGCCGCCGAATGGGCTGATCGCCATCGCAGCCAGGCCGGAGAAGATGCCGGAGAGGCCGAACAGGCAGATCAGCGCGATCACCAGCCAGTAGAAGGTCTTGATGATCGTCGGCGTGATGAAGCGGTCCCACTGAAACAGATCGCTGAATGAAAACATTGCTCTCCCCAGGGCATCGGGCCTTGGTAATGGATCTTTGGCCCTCGGTTGATCCGACTCAAGACCAACGCCGCCACCCCGTATGTAGCACGAGCCATGCGGGCCGGCGGGTTGAGATTGCCGCAAAGTGCGGCCACAATCTGTCATTTCCGCTAGCCAATCCCAAGATGACCCTGACCTTCGAAGATTTCCCGCCCGGCCGGTTCGGAACATTCGGCCCGCGCCACGTCACCCGCGACGAGATTCTGGCCTTCGCGGCCGAGTTCGATCCGCAGCCGATGCATCTGGACGAGGAGGCCGCAGCCAAGAGCATGCTGCGTGGTCTGTCCGGCTCAGGCTGGCACCTCTGCTCGCTGATGATGCGGATGATGGCCGACGGTTTTATTACCCGCGCCGCGTCGCTGGGGTCTCCCGGCGTCGACGAGGTGCGCTGGCTCTCGCCGCTCCGGCCCGGCGACGATCTCACGCTCGACGTCGACGTGCTGGAGGCCCGCACCTCGAAGAGCCGCCCCGAGCTCGGCATCGTCAAGTTCAAATGCACCGTGCGCAATGCCCAGGGCCAGGCGCTTGGCGAGATGACCTCGCCGATCCTGATCAAGCGGCGCAAGGGGGCGATCTGATGCGGTTCTTCGACGACATCGAGATCGGCCAGCGCCGCGAGATCGGCACCTATACGTTCACGGCCGAGGCCATCAAGAATTTCGCCGCGAAATTCGATCCGCAGCGCTTTCATCTCGACGAAGAGGAGGGCAAGAACTCGCTGTTCGGCGGGCTCGCCGCCTCGGGCTGGCATGTCGGCTCGGCCTGCATGAGCCTGCTTGTCGCCGACGGCCAGCGCCTGGCGCGCGAGGCCGTATCGCGCGGTGAGGAGGTTGCGGTGTGGGGGCCTTCGCCGGGCTTTCGCGATCTGCGCTGGATCAGGCCGGTGCTTGCCGGCGACACCGTCGCTTACGTCAACGTCGTCACCGACAAGCGCACCTCGGCCTCGCGCCCCGGCTGGGGCATCCTGACCGCCCGCACCACCGGCACCAACCAGCGCGGCGAGGACGTCTATTCCATCACCGCCAGCGCCTTCGTGCCGATGCGCGCGAAAGAGCGTTAGATCTGTTCCAAGATGAACGTTCCAAATGAGTGCGCGAGTGTTGCCCGCGCGCTATGGACGCGATTCCGGGCGGCTGCCATAAGCCTGCGCAACATGGTTACCGCGAAGCAGTTTGGCGGAACCAGTGAGTTGCTAACTAATTATGAACCTGTCGCTGTCTAATTGAAACGAATTGGGCAGAGACAGGGGACGAGGACCATGGCTGATCGCGGCGCACTCAAGTTTGTTGGATTTATCTTCGCTACCGCGACGCTGGCCGTGATGCTGGTCGCCGGCATGGTGGTGAAGGGCTATGCCGATGGCGCCTACACCCTGGAAGCCTCGGCCGTCGACGCGAGCCGGTAAGAATCTGTTAAGTTTTCGGGGCCGGAAAACGGTCCCGCCTCAGCGGCTATAGACGAACGCCAGCACCGCGACCGCAACCATCAGCAATCCGACAAAGCGCAGCATGATCGTGCCGAGCTGATTTTGCGCGGGCCGCAGCGATATCGGGTCCGTGTTGTCGGGCCGAATGCTTTCCATGAGATGTCCCCCGGCCCGGCCGCAAGAGAAGCGGGCGCTTGGCATTGGTCGTTGGGAAACGGCGGAGGGTTCAAAGGCGTGGTGGCGTTGCGGCTAGCCAAGCCCTCCGCTGTCATGCCCCGGCTTGACCGGGGCATCCAGTACGCCGCGGCCTCTCGGATCAATCACTGGCTTCTCTGGAATACTGGATCGCCCGGTCAAGCCGGGCGATGACACCATTCGTTGGGAACGTGTGCGTCCTCATCACTCCCAGAATCAAAACCGCCGCGCTCCTTGCGGAACGCGGCGGCCGGTGATGCGTAGTTTCAGCGATCAGCTATTGCGCAGGCCGTCGGCGGCGCGCTTCCACTGCGAGACGTTGTCGGCGATCATCCGCGTCGACTTCATCGCGGCCTGGCTGAGCTGGGCATAGCCGGAGATCTCGCGCTGGACGCGCTGGCCCTCGGCATGCAGCAGGTCGCGCAGGCTCTCGAGTTCCGAGATCAGATTCTCGATCTCGGCGAGCGAGGTGCCGGCGACGCGCTGGATCAGCGAGTTGACGTTGGTGACGGTGGCCTCCGCGCTCGGATCGAGCGGGGCCGCGTCGGTGGTCGTCGCCGCCGGACGGCGCAGATAGGCGATGTCGTTGCGGACGAAGTCGCGGATGCCGGCTTCGACTTCCGTGACAGCAGCGAGGTTGGTGTCGACCGTCTCGGTCTCGGCGGCTTCGGTCTTTTCCGGACGCATGGCGTTCATCGTTATTCCCCTGTTCGCGTTGAGCGCAGCGCGAGTGTCCCCCGCACGACGACGTCTGTGAGGCAGCCCGCATCAGGGCGCCGGAATTGGGCCGCAAATGGGCCGAGATGCGGCAAGGGCGGACCATTCGGGGGTTTTGCCGTGGCGTATGGTTAGGAGAGTGTGAACGTCGCTGCGGCAGCGACCGTTCCAGCTCCTCATGGTGAGGAGCGTGAAGCGCGTCTCGAACCATGCAGGCCCCGCTGCCGCAACGGGGACCTCGATCCTTCGAGACGCACTCCTTCGGAGCGCTCCTCAGGATGAGGGGAGAGAGCGGCGCGTCGGCCTACCAGCTCTTCTTGAAACCCGCGGTCACGCTCTTGTTGATCGCGCCTTGCGAGGTCTCGCCGACCGAGCCGGAGACGGTGACGTTGTCGAACAGCTTCTGCTCGGCGCCGACCTTGCGCAGCCATTTGTCGTCGGTGGTCGACAGCGTCTGGCCGGCGGTAACGCTGGTGCCGGTGTCGGTGAGGGTGACCTTGGCGGTCTGGTCGGTCTCGTAATTGCGGGTGATGTGGCCGCCGATGCCAGGGACCGCACCCGTGCCCTGCTGGTTGACGCTGTAGCCGTTCTGCAGCGTCAGCGAGGTGTCGCCGGACAGCGGCACCGATTTGGTCAGCGAGGCCCCGAGCTTGCTGTGTTCCGAGCCGGGATCGACGCGGGCTTCCACCGCGGTCTTGTCCCAGATCACTCCAGCGCCGGGCGCGGTCGCGGTCGCCCAGGCGCTGCCGGAGGATTGCGGCAGGTTGCCGCCATTGGTGGCCTTTTGCGCCAGCAGCTCGGACATCGTCCGCGGCTCGCTGGTCACCGTCATATCGGCGCCGATCCGCGTATCCCAGAACGAGAACACGGATTGCTTCACCGTCACCGCCGAGGAGCCGTTCGCATTGGCGTTCGACGACCAGTCGAGGCCGTCCTTTGCGGCGGCCTGGGCGCGCTTCTTGGCGGCGATGGGGTCAATGCCGGTGCCGGCATCGACCGCGAGCTGGCTCCAGTCGAGCTTGTCGACGTCGATGCCTTTGAGCACGTCGGGGTCGTTGACGTCGGGGGCCTCTGCCGTCTCGGTCTCGGCCTCGTCGGACGCGGGTGGGGAGAAGGGCGGAATGATCTGCGCCGAAACCGTCAGCACGGAGCCCAAGATGAACGCGGCCGCCAGCACCGGCAGCCTGGCCCAGCCGAAACCTGTCGAGAATTCCATCGTCCTGCCCGCCAACCCCAGCGCATGTTGTCCGCCAATATAAGACGGTCCTTGGTGATGACCATGCGCCATTCGGTCTGCCTGCATCAATGCGGATTTATCGTTGCGAAATTGTGGCAACTCGCGTGGGGACGCGAACCAACGGGCCGCGCGAAAGGCGCGCGCCCGACGACGAGCTTCCGGCACGACGGCATCCGGCGGGGCTGGAGGCCAGGACGTCGCGTCAGGCATTGTCATCGGTCCCGAACAGCGGGGCCCGTTGGCGTCCCCCTCAGCCGACGCTGGCCATCTTCGGCAGATGAATGGCGCGGCCGAGTGCCTGCTCGACGAGGTCGAAGGTGTCGATCAGGACGCGCATGCTGGTGAGCTTGCCCGCCCTGAACTGGGCGAACTGCGCGACCCGCAAGCTGATCGGCTTGTTGGAATCCAGTGCCGTCAGCGAATAACGCAGCATCGAGGCGGCGGAATCGACGCCCAGCATGATGCTCTCGCGGTCGAAGCGGCGGACCTGGAAATTGTCGGCGAGCTGGCAGATGACGTCGAGCACGGCGTCCTTGCCCTGGCGCGCGCCGAGAAACGGAAACATGTCGATCGGGCCGTAGAGCGCCCATTCGACGTCCTCGTCGATCAGGGCCTCGATGTCCTCGAAATGCCGGTCGTTGATCGCGCGGTGCAACGCGCGCGAGAAACGCCAGAGGCTGTGCTCTGTCATTTTGGGCAGTCCTGAAGCTGGCTTTGCGAAAGAAAAACGGAAAACGACCCCAGGCGCAGTCAGGCGGTGGGGCTCAACTCATTTGTATACGAATAAAATACCCGATTTCGGCCAAAACGCAATTCACGTTTTCGCAATGCACAATTGATGGCGATATGTGAGATTTGCAATAGAACCCCGTAATCTTCCGGGTCCCGGCGGCTCGCGTGCGGGTTCCAGCGGCGAGAGGAGGATCAGTCCACCCGCGCCCCCAAGATCAGCGGCCCGATCTCGCGCTCCAGCACCTGCTGCACCAGATCGTAGGAATCGATGATCTCTCGGATCTCCGCCACCAGCCCGCCGCGGAAGGTGTAGAACACGGCCATGTCGAATTGCACGATGCGGCCGTTGCTGCGCTTCCTGAAATAGGCCTGCATGTAGATCGCGACCGCCTCGGCCTCGGCCAGGATATGCGGCGCCTTGTAGCGGATCTCTGAATAGCGCGACCAGACCGTTTGCCACAGCTCACGCAGCTCGGCCTTGCCGTGGCGCGGCACCATGTGCGGCAGCACGTCGATGGGCGCATGAGTGAGGAAGTCGACGTCGTCGGTGCAGCACGCCAGCGCGGCCTCGATATCGCCGCGCGCAAAGGCGTCGAGCAGATGCAGCACGCGCTGCCTGTTCAGCGATTCGACCGTCATGCAGCACCTGCCTTCACCACCCGCGGATTGCGACGCTGTCGCGCGACACGCTCGCCCATCCAATCCACGAAACACAGGGTGATTGTCGTTATGACGCGCGAGCGCAATGCCCGGTTCATGGGGGTGCAATTAAAGGTTGCGCGCGTCTGCGCATGCAAGAATTCGGGCGGGTTTTCGCGTGCCGCGATGACGCCGTGTGCACATCGGCGGGCGCGGTTTGCCATGCGCTGCGCGCGGGGAACCCGCGGCTATCCGCACTCGTTGAGATGCCGACATCGCATCCGGAGACATCAATCCATGAAAGCCCCGCTTCTCGCCGTCGCCGCCGCGCTCCTGATCTGCGGCGCGACCTCCGCCGCCAACGCCAAGGGCTGCATCAAGGGCGCCGTCGTCGGCGGCGTCGCCGGCCACTATGCCGGCCATCACGGCGTGCTCGGCGCAGCCGCCGGCTGCATCTACGGCCGCCATCATGCGAAGGAGCAGGAAAGGCAGCAGCAGCAGCAGCAGCAGCAGAGCCAGGTGAACGGACAGGGGAAGCTGTAGAGGCACGGAAAACTTCGCGCCCACCGTCTTCTGTCCGGCATGCCTCGATGGTAAGTTCCAATCGCTAACGCTGAGGTTGAGTCGGGCGAGGGGACGATGGACGCCGGGAAGTTCTTTTGGGGCGTCGTCCTCACAATCCTGTTCCTGTGCCTCCTCGTTGCTTTCATCAGAAGCGTGTTCCGCTCGCGGGGCGTCAAATACAATTGGCTCGGCGTGTTACTGTCGTTCTCGACGATCGGCCTCGCCATCTACCTGGTATTTTTCCGCCAGCTCTGAGGTCCTTCGCCCCGCCCGCTGCTTTGGGCGGGGCCGCCGCACCGCGTGACCCACCTCACATCACTCCGCTCCCGACGCGACTAACGTAATCCGCATGTCAACAGGGAGACGTGCCATGGCCGCTATCGCCACCGCCAGAAAGTCCCGCCTGCACAACGCGCTCGAAGGCCTCGCGCTGACCGCGATCCTCCAGAGCTTCCCGACCTTCGCCGCCGCCACGTTCCTGCTCAAGCTCGTCGGCAACCACGACCTCGTCGGCGACCCCGGCGTCGCCATCTTCGTCGCCATCGCCTCGCTCGCCCACGCCATGCTCGCCGTGACCCTCGGCCCGAGCTTCCCCGCCTTCTTCAAGACCGTCTACGAACCAAAGTTCTTCGAAGCCCATCTGTCGCTGTCCGACAAGATCACGGCCTGGCGCACCCAGCCGGTCGCCTCGCTCCAGCTCGTGACCATCGTGCTGCTGCTGTCGGTGATGGCCGTGGTGACGGCGAGCGTGGGGTGAGGGGGAAAAGATATCTCCGCTGGTCATTCCAGGGCGCCGCAATTTTTCCGCCGAAGTTCGAAGAGTGAAGGCGGAAGCGGCGAGCCCGGTGCGGATGCGCCGCCCTACCTCTTCTTCCACCCACCCCGTCGCCCCG